>NZ_AP017978.1 GCF_000648235.2 Neochlamydia sp. S13
GAGTCGTTTGCGCAATAGCTACAATGTTATACTGCGAATTATATAAGCGCTGTCTTTTTATATATTTATAATAAATTAATCCACCAGAAGCAGATCCGGAGATGGCTAGAGTAAAAGCATAATCCATAAGCAAGCTGTACGTATAGAAAGCTTCTCTTGTTTTTTTCTCATAAGAATTTTTAACCTAAAGGAATGAAGATGGTAGAAGCGCTCTGGTGGTAAGCTCGCTCCCCTCTTTTGACAAACATAAAATTCAGGACTATTTTGCTAGCTCCTCGCTCAGCTAGATCATATCATTTTTTCTCACTTCCTGCAAGATGCTCTCGCATAAGTAATTAAATGAAAAGATGTAGTTAAGCATCCCTAAAAGCTTTGACGCTGCCTACATAAAATAGCATCTCTTCGTTTTCTTTCAAGCGCGAGTATAATTAAGCGATGAATAGCTCCTCTCCATCTACTCCATTCAGCTGGCATATCATAGGATAAAGGCTAAGAGAAGTAAATCCTGGGATAGGGTTAATTTCGTTTAGCCAAAATTTTTCATTAGCATCAAGGAAAAAATCTACGCGTGCCATCCCTGTCCCTCCAACTGCTTGATAAGCAGCTGAGGCTAGCTCTATTCCCTCTCTATTTTTTTCGGGTGATAAAGAAGCTTGAGGAATGGTTTTCATGCTGTTTGCCCCATATTTAGATTCAAAATCGTAAACATGGCCTTGAGAAAACACTTCACCAGGAGGGAATACTTCTGCATTTCGTTACCTAAAACTGCAAATTCTATTTCCCTAAAATCTGTAAGCCCTTCCTCTACTATTAATTTAAAGTCATATTGAAAAGCTTCCTGGATAGCTGAATATAAGCTATCGGCATGCATTACTTTTTGTACGCCGATCGTTGAACCTAAATGCACAGGCTTTATAAAAAGCGGAAAATTTAATTTGTTTTGAATCGACTGAATAATTGAGGTACTATCTGTTTTCCACTTTTATAGGTGATTTCTACAAAAGGCAAGGTAGCTATCTGATGAGCTTGCATAAGATATTTGGTATGAGCTTTGTCCATAGCGATAGCAGCGTACACATGATCAGGGCCTATATAAGCTTTATCGAGAATTTCAAAAAAACCCTGAATTGTCCCATCTTCTCCATAGGGGCCATGAAAGATAGGTACAAATAAATCGCACTCCATTAATTTGTTAAAAACGCTTGCATCTATACAGGGGGCGATTTTTACAGCTGCTAGCTCCTGCATGCGCTCTTTAAGCGCGTGGAGATTACTATCTTCTGCAACCCAGTGCCCCTGCTTAGTGACACCAAAATACTGAATCTCATAAAGCTCTGCAGACACATACGTGCAAATATGACTAGCAGATAAGAATGTTATTTCGTGTTCTACCGAACGCCCTCCAAAAACTATTCCTAATTTAAGCTTACGTGGCGCTTGTTGCCCGATAAATCGAGCAACTCTTGAGAAAGCTTAGTAATATCGCCTGCTCCCATAGAAACAACAATATCGTGGGGATGAACAAAATCAAAAAGTAGAGAAGCTAGATCTTGCCGCTGCACCGAATGAATTTTTTTTATTCCTTTAGACTCTACTTCCTTAATAATTTCTATTGAAGAAACCCCGTCTATAGGCGCTTCACCGGCAGCATATATCTCCGTGATAAATATCTCATCAGCTTCATCAAAAACATCTTTATATAATCCCAAGCAATCTTGAGTACGTGTGTAACGATGCGGTTGGAATACAGTAATCAGGCGCCGTCCCCCTGCAGCTTGGCGTATACCTTCTAGGGTGGCTTTTATCTCTGTTGGATGGTGAGCATAGTCATCAAGCATTAAAATATGATGCTTCTCGCCCTTTTTTTCGCAGCGACGCTTAATACCACCGAATGAAAGAAAAGCTTTACGGATTATATTTTCTGCAATCCCTAAGCTTAAAGCTAGGCCTAGCACTGCCGCAGCATTAAGAGCATTATGACGTCCTACCATTGGCAACTGAATAGACGAATAATGACAATTTTTAAAATCTACGTCAAAAGAGATCCCCCATCCTTTTTGAGAAAAGTTGCTAACTTGTAGCTCACAATGACTTCCAAATCCATAGCAAACACCCTTAGGCTTTAAATTTAGAAGATGTTCATTGTCCCCACACCAAAAAAGATGCTCCGATGTTTCCACTTTGCTTAAAAATTGGCTAAAAGCCTTAATTAAATTCTCTATCTTGCCAAAGTAATTAAGATGATCGGCATCAATATTAGTGATAATGCCTCCATAAGAATGATACTTAAGAAAGGTGCCATCGCTTTCATCAGCTTCGGCTATAAAATATTTCCCTTCCCCATGTCCAGCATTTGAATTAGAAGGAGAAAGCATTCCTCCCACCGCATAGGAAGGATCCAAGCCCGCCTGCATGATTACCCATGCTAAAAGAGCCGAGGTCGTAGTTTTACCATGCGTTCCAGCAACAGTTAAAGTTTTATACTCCTGCATTAAGTATAAGAGCAGATCGGAGCGATGAAGTATTAAGCATCCCTGCTGCAAAGCAGCATGATATTCCGGATTATCAGCCTTAATATCAGAGCTGTAGATGACAGCAGCATGGGCAGAAATGTGGTGAGCCGCATGACCGATAAATATTTTAGCTCCATTTTTCGACAATTCTTCCGTTATATAGTTTGCTTGCATGTCGCTGCCTGTTACAACCATCTTCTTTTTTAAAAGAATACGTGCTAACCCGCTCATGCCGATACCACCGATACCAATAAAATGAAAGTGTTTTGCTTCTGAAATCATGGGTGGAGCGCCTCCAGAATAAGCGTATAAAACTCTTTAGGCCGGTGGTTGATCTTGTAATTTTGCATCGCTTGGCTCATCTTTTTCCGTTTTTCGAGATTAAGAGATTCAATCTCACTTGCTAAATGAAAGGCATTTAATTCCTTTTCTTGGCACCTTAAAGCTCCCCCTACTTGCTCTACTAAAAAAGCCGCATTTTTTTCCTGATGGTTATCGGTAGCATAAGGATAAGGAATTAATATCCCAGGTACCTCAAATTCCATCTGCTCAGCAATGCTACCTGCTCCTGCACGGGTAATGGAGATATCTGCCGCCTGCCATGCTAGCTCCATATAGGTCTCAAAAGGCTTGACATAAGCCTTAAAGCCTGCTTTTCGGTATTCTTCTCTTAAAAAATGGGAACTAGAAGCATCGCCTGTTAAATGAATAATCTGCCATTGCTCTTTAGCATGCTTTAAGTGCTGAATTAAAGCTTCGCTAACCAAATTATTCAAGTTTAAAGCTCCTTGCGAGCCTCCAAAAGCTAAAATAGTATCTCGCTCTTTCTCTAGCCCAAAGAATTCACGTGCTTTAGAGGAAGAGCTACCTTCCTTATAATATTCTGGACGTAATGGCATGCCAACTTCATAAGTTTTCCCCCCTAAAAGATCTGCCGTATCAGGAAAATGGATGCCTACAAAGGAAGCATACTTTGCCAAACAACGATTAACTTTTCCGGGAACGCTATTAGCTTCATGAAGGATGAAAGGGATTTCTTTAGCTTTTGCAGCTAGAAGCATAGGCAAGGTGTAATAGCTCCCAAATCCTACCACCATATCAGGGCGATATTCGCTAATAATCTTGCAGCATTGCTTTATACCCTTTAAAATCTTGTAAGAAGCTTTTAAAGTTTCCCAAGGAGATTTATTTATAAAAGTAGCACAAGAGATCGCCTGGTAGCGGAAGAAATCTTTGTCAAAATAAGGGTTAATATCGAGATTTCCGCCTACATACAAAAGCTCAAGAGAGTCATTTGCTGCCATAAGCTGTTTGCCTAAAGCAATAGCAGGAAAAATATGGCCTCCCGTACCCCCTACAGTAATAATAATTCTTTTACCCATCTTCGCTCCTGCCATTAAAGGTGTCTACTATTACAAAACTGGGATTTCTAATTCCAGCGAATGATAAAAAAATTGCTTCTAGGAATAGGAATGACTTCAAATAGATAAAAACAGAGGCGTTTTCATCTGTATGTTAACCACTCAGCAATAAACTTTATTTTAAAGCAATAGACATATTCTTTTTTAAAGGCAAAGGATGGCTATAAGTTCTCTTGCCTCTCTTAGCTTAAAAAAATTTATTAAAAAGCAAGATTTCAAAAAATTCATGCCAAGGAATAAATCATTTATACTAAATAGCGCCTGCTTAAAAATTATGCCAAAAAATTATAATGGTTGCTTTTTTAAGTTTATTTTTATATGAAAGTTAAAAATATTTTTTACAACCTTCTTAAGAATAGATGGAATGTATGTAAAAAGTTTTAATCAGCTCTTGCTACGCATTGAAATACATGCCAACTTAAAAGAAGGATAAAAATATGAATGTAGTGAACGTACACAAGTCTACCCTATTATCTACTGAAAACAACTCCCATCATATAGCAAAAAATAATACTTTTAACCCTTCTAATCCTTTGGCAACTCTACCTTTAAAAATTTTCAAACAAATTTTTCATTCTTTCAGTAGTTTAACGGAAGACGAATTAAGAAAAATCCTTGATGCAAGAAGCTGTGCTCGAGTATTTAAACAGTACATGCCTAATAACGTCAAATTTTTGCAGCTCTATCAACCTCAGAAGCTACAATTCTATTTTGACAAACTCTCAAGCCATTTAAATAAAAATCTTTTTTCGATTGATGGTAGTCATAATTTTTTATCTGTAGATAGACTAGAAGAGAACTACACCCACACTTTAAAACTTACTATCCAAAAAGAAGATCCTGTTCAGACAAGATTATGTATAGAAAAACTAGGCGATATCTATTTAATAAAAGGAACGCAACAAACCCTCCTTCAAGCCGCAGGGCTTTATAATTATACCCTACATACTGCCTCTTTAAAAGGGCAAGAAAGTATTAAAGAAAAGCTATCAAAAGTGGAATTTTTACTCAGCAAGGCTTGCAAAGGAAAACCTGTAGATATTTCTATTACCAAAAAGCAATTTGAGGACAATCGCAGAGAATTAAAAAAGTTTAGGCAGGAAATAGAAGAGAAAATCCAAGCTCTCGGCTCAGATCCTTCATCTGAGGAAGTAAGAATGCTTTACCAGGAAATTGCTCAATGGATGAAAGTTTTCTTCAAAAGTCTTGTAGGTCAAGCTCAAAGGGGTTTAGGAGCTGCGCCCTGTGAATATGCAATGTTAGGATTTGGTTCTTTAGCTAGAAAAGAAATGACACCCTACTCTGATTTAGAGTTTGGCATTCTTATGCAAGAAGACACTTCAGCAAATAGAGATTATTTTAGACGTTTAACAAATCTTCTTCACTTAAAAGTAATCAACTTAGGCGAGACAATTCTACCTGCTTTAAATATTCCCTGCATAAAAAAGGCTAATTTTTTTTGATAGCGTTACTCTTAGAGGCTTTGCCTTTGATGGTGAAGGAGCGGAAGGAAAAGGCTGTAAAACCCCTTTTGGCAATCGCCAAACATTTGAGCTTATCCAGACGCCTGAGAAGATGGCCCAATATATCGCTCAAGATGAACAAGGCAAATGGTGGCATGAAAAAGAGCCTCATCTTCCTATGGAATTGCTAAACTTTACTCATTTGCTAGGAAGTGAGGAGCTAACTGAGCACTATAGGAAAAATGTTCGGGACGAGCTTGAGAAGCCTTGCCAAGAAGGCCTTGATCTGTGTCAATATCTAGCCAAGCATCACCTAGTTCAAGAGGACATGGAGACTTTTAATCCTGGGATGGGCCTCTTAGAAAGACAGGGTATGCTTTTTAAAGTTAAAAATGATTTATATCGTTTTCCTCATCTGGCTTTAGACAGGCTAGCCCTTCTCAAAAAAATAGCGGCTTCCGACACTTTTACTAGGATTGATAAGCTAAGTGAGTTAGGGGTTATAACGGAGGGCGCCGCCGAAAAGTTAAAGGATTGGATGAATATAGCGCTATTTATGCGCCTTAAAACCTATTCTCATTATCAAGCGCAGCAAGAGATGATGAATCCGCTGATTAAGCCCTTTGGCTTCGATGATCCTGACCTTATTAGAAAGCAGTTTGCTCTAGAACATAAAGCGTTGGAAAAGATAAAAAAAATTTACCGTATCTTTATTCCTTTTTATCAAGTTATGCAAAAATTTTTAGGAGGCCACGAAGAAAGTCTTAAATTATCAGATTTAGAGGACAACTCGTTGCAGGCTCAAGGCAATATAGCTCTAAGGCTTTTACAACATAAAGAGGCAAAAAAATGTTACAAGTCTGCATTAATGATAGAGTCAAAAAATACAGAAGTACTAAATGCTCTTGGAGTGATTTACAATGCTCAAGGAAATTTAGCTAAGGCGGCCTATTTTTTTGAAGAAGCCCTTAAAATTGACTTTAAGTTATATGGCAAAAATCATTCAAAAGTAGAAAGAAATTACACTCATTTAGGAATGATTTACCATGCTCAAGGAAATTTAGAGAAAGCAATTGACTGCGCCAAGAAAGCATTCGAAATTGGAACCAAAGTTTATAATGGAAAACATCCTGTTTGGGCCATACTTTATAGCAATCAAGGAGAAATCTATCGTGACCAAGGAGACCTAAAGCGGGCGTGGGATTACGCCAGCCTAGCACTCAAAATTGACAGCAGACTTCATTCTATAGATTCTCCACACGTTGCAATGGATTATCATAATTTGGGAACAATTCATCAATCACAGGGAAATATAGCAGAAGCGGCTAAATACATTAATCAAGCCCTTCAAATTAACATTAAACTTTATGGTAGAAATCATCCTAATGTAGCAACAATTTACCACACTTTAGCGACAATTTACGATGCTCAAATGGATGTACAGAAGGCAACCGAATATGCTAAGAAATCTCTTGATATTTATATTAAATTTTTTGGAGAAAAACATTCCACCGTAGCTTCTAACTACCACAGTTTAGGAATGATTTACCAAGTACATGGAGATGTGAAGAAAGCGGCTAAATATATCAGCAAAGCTCTTTCTATTGCACTTAGCTTCCGGGAAAAGAATCCTCCCTTACTGGCAAAGATCTATGGTGGGCTGGGAATAAATTACCAAGCTCAAGGAAAGGTAAGCAAAGCAGTTAAATATGCCCAAAGAGCACTTGAAATTGCTCTAGACCAATATGATGAAAATCAACTCGAAGTAGTAACATGTTACAGTAATCTAAGACAAGTTCATCAAGAACAAGGAAATCTAGATAAAGCAATGGAGTATGCCAAAAGAGCACTTAAAATTGCTCTTAACAATTATGGTGAAAATCATTCTGAAGTGGCAACATGTTATAGTAATCTTGCACAAGTCTACCAAGAACAAGGAAATCTAGAAGAGGCTATTAAATATGCCAAGCAAGCACTCCAAATTGACGAACAGATTTTTGGTGAAAATCATTTCAAAGTAGCTCCGAACTATAATAACTTGGGAACAATTTATATAGAGCAAAACAATTTGAACAAGGCGTCTAAATATTTTAATCAAGCTCTCCAAATTTACAGAGAAGTTGTTGGCGAAAATCATCCTCACGTAGCAGGCAGTTACAATAATTTAGGAATAATTTACAAAAAACAAGGCAATTTTAAAAAAGCGACTAAGTACAGCAATAAAGCGCTTACCATTAACCTTAAGTTTTTCGGTGAAAATCATCCCAACATGGTAATAAACTACAATAACTTGGGAATGATATATCAACGGCAAGGTAATTTAGAGAAGGCAGCGGAGTACACTACTAAATCTCTCGCCATTGGCGCCAAGGTATATAACGAAAATCATCCTAGCCTAGCACTATGCCACACCAATCTCGGAATGATTTACCAAGAACAAGGCGATTTGGAACAGGCGGCTAAGTATATTAAAAAATCACTCGAAATTAATATTAGACATTGGGGCATAAATCATCCCACCGTGGCATTAGGTTATAATGAACTAGGGTCAATCTACCAAAAACAAGGAAGTTTAGAGGAAGCAGCTACGTTCACCAATCAAGCGCTCAAAATTAATATTAAGCTATTGGGTGAAAATAACCTTACTGTAGTGCTTCTTTACCGCAAGCTGGCACAAATCTACAAAGCACAAGGAAATTCAAAAAAGGCAGCTGAATATGCAAAAAAAGTGCGAGGCATTAAGCTTAAGCCGTAAGGAGAAATCATGACCATGAGCCTTCAAATCGTTTGAAATCTTTAAGGTAAACTCTAACCCAACAACATTAGGCATCTAAGAGCTTCCACCTTGGCTACAACTGGACAAATTTAAAATTTTCTGAAAGGTAATTCCAATTATGATCTCCCCCAAATCCTATAAATGAGAAAATATTAATCCTAATGAAGGAAATATACTCAAGCCTAAAATTAGCTAAATTTTTAGGCTCCTATTTCAAAAAAATTTAATTTTTTTCTAAATTATTTTATAAGGTTTGAAAAACTATTATTTTTTCTTGAAAAATATTATTTAGATAGTTAAAAAAGCCATAAGCACTGCTAATCACCTGTAAAGATGTAGGTAGCCTTAAAAGGAGGCCAAATAAATGAATGTAGAAAGCTCTTCTATTACCCCTTTCATATTTACAGGATTTAGGGAATTAGTATTAGCAAAGCCTGGACTAAATTTAGGCCCCTATACAGAGATTAGCTTAAAGATTTTTAAGGAATTGGGGCAGCAAGATTTATTTAACGCACGAGGCGTTAGTAAAGAATGGAAGCAACTAATTGAGCAAACTGAGGAATGGAAAAAGCTCTATTCTAAAATAACTGAGCATAAAGCACTTGAAGAAAATCAAAATACTGGCGATAAGTCATCTCTTTTAAGCTCTTTTTCTAATCAATGGGACAACCGTCAAATAGCTAGATCCTTGTGGTATAACCCCACTGCTATTATTGACGATTCAATCGTAGCCAAAGTAAATGCCGCTGCTGACTATCTAGGTAAAGAAGACTTTAAATTAAAAGGTGTGCCAAGTGACGGTGACTGCTTTTTTAGCGCTTTTTTAGCAAGTTACGAACAACTTTCTAGGAAAATACCTTTGTTAGATGAGAGCAAAGACAAAGTTTTTTATTTAAGGCAAGTGCTCTCAAGCATTGTTAAATACACGAACAATGAAAGAGCTAAAAAAATAAAAGGAAAAAGGACTTGGATAAGTGGATGGGGCGAAGGAGATCTATTAGCTACAGCTTTATCTATTCCTATAAGATTAATAACAGTTAACGAAGAACAGCTGGCTTGCGGTATTCACGATAGGCTAATTTTTCCTAAAGCAAGTTTACCTATGAAGGATAATTCTCAAGAATGGAAAACAATTCCTGAAGAAGAAAAGCTAAAAGAATATGTTCTTATTGTCGATCTAGGTGGCCATTTCATTTATGCACAAAAGCTTTTAGGACAAGAAAAATCTTTCTTTTTAAATCAAGCAACTTCTCGTATTACTCGTCCTAGCAAAGAGAGTTTTTTTTATCCTCTTAAAGAAGGTAACAAGCCAGATATAAGGAAAAAAAGAAAAAGATTTTTAACAACAAAATACAACCTGGATAAAAATGATACATTTGACCCATCTAATCCTTTAACTACCCTACCTTTAGAAATTTTCCAACAAATTTTTCATTCTTTTAGTAGTTTAAATAAAGGCGAATTAAGAAACATTCTTGATGCAAGAAGGTGTGCTCGAGTATTTAAACAACATATGCCTAATAACGTCAAATTTTTGCAGCTCTATCAACCTAAGAGACTACAGTCCTACCTTGATAAGCTTTCAAATTATTTAGATAAAACCCTGTCTTCTAGTGGCGAGCACAATACATTTTTATCTGCAGATAGATTAGAAGAAGATTACACACATGTCCTAAAACTTGCTATTCAAAAAGAAGATACTATTCAGATAAGGTTATGTATAGAAAAACTAGGTGATATCCATCTAATTAAGGGGACGCCTCAAACTCTCCTTCAAGCTACAGGACTTTATAATTATGCTCTACATAATGCCTCTTTAGACGAGCAAGCAATTATTAAAGAAAAGCTATCAAAAGTCGAAATTTTGCTTAGTAAGGCTTGCAAAGGAGAAAATGTAAATGTTCCTAAAACCAAAAAGCAATTTGAAAATAATCGCGAAAGATTAAAAAAATTTAGAAAGGAAATAGAAGAGAAAATTCAAGCTCTCGGCTCAGATCCTTCATCTGAGGAAGTCCGAGAGCTGTATGGTGAGATTGCTCAACAGATAAAATTCTTTTTTAGACGCCTTGCAATACAAGTTTTTGACATTTTAGGGCCCCAACCCTGCGAATATGCCATGATAGGGTTTGGCTCTCTAGCTAGAGAAGAGATGACCCCCTACTCCGATTTAGAGTTTGGTATTCTTATGCAAGAAGATACTGGAAAAAATAGAGAATATTTTAAGTATTTTACAACCCTTCTTCATTTAAAAGTAATCAATTTAGGGGAAACCATCCTGCCTGCTTTGGATATTCCTTGCATAAGAAAGGCTAATTTCTTCGATAGCGTTACACCCAGAGGCTTTGCCTTCGATGGGGAAGGAGTACAAGGTAAAGGCTGTAAAACGCCTTTTGGAAATCGCCAGACATTTGAGCTCATCCAACCCCCTAACAAGATGGCGGAATATATTGCACAGGACGAAAAAGGGAAATGGTGGCATGAGAAAGAGCCTCATCTTCCCATGGAATTGCTAACTTTTACTCATCTGCTAGGCAATCTTGTATTAACTAAGGAATATAGCGAAGTCCTCAAAAAAAAACTTGATATTTCTTACCAAGAAGGATTCTCCCTTCGACAGCACTTATCCAAGCAACACCTTGTGTTAGATGATATGATAGCCTTTAACCCAGGAATGGCTGATTTACAAAAGGAGGGTATGCTTTTCCAAGTTAAAAATGATTTTTATCGTTTTCCTCACCTGGCATTAGATAGATTAGCGCTTCTTAAAAATGTAGAAGCCTCGGACACTTTTACTAGAATTGATAAACTAAACATGCTAGGAGTAGTAGCAGATAGTGCAGCTGATAAGTTAAAAGATTGGATGAGTATAGCGCTATTTATGCGCCTTAAAACCTACTCTCATTATCAAGCGCAACAGCATATGATGAATCCTTTGATCAAGCCTTTTGGATTTGATGATCCAGACCTTATTAAAAAACAGTTTGCTTTAGAGCAGGAAGCCCTAAAAAAAATAAAAAAGATTTATTGTATCTTCGTTCCTTTCCATCAAGCTATTCAAGAATTCTTAGCCGGTCATGAAGACAGACTTAAGTCTTCTAATTTAGAAGATAACTCACCTGAGACGCAAGGTAATATAGCCCGCAGGCTTTTTCAGCATAAAAAAGCAGAAGAATGGTATCTTCTAGCAGAAAACGATAACCCAAATAATGCTGAGGTTTTAAATGCCCTGGGAATCATTTACCTTGATCAAGGCAATTTAGATAAAGCAGCCGAATATAGCATTAAAGCTCTTGCCATTAACCTTGACCTATATGGAGAAACTTACCCTACGGTGGCAAGAGACTACAGCAACTTAGGATTAATATACAAAGCGCAAGGCAATTTAGATAAAGCAACAGTGTACAATATTAAAGCGCTTACAATTAAACTTAAGGTTTTTGGTGAAAATCATCCTACCGTAGCAATTTGTTACAATAACCTAGGAACCCTCTATCGTGCCCAAGGCAATTTGGACAAAGCAGCGGAGCATAGCAACAAAGCGCTTGCTGTTAACGTTAAAAATTACGGAGAAAATCATCCTGCCGTAGCAACAAATTATAACAATCTGGGACAAATTTATCAAGCCCAAGGCAATTTAGACAAGGCAACAGAATATTGCATTAAAGCGCTTAATGTTGACGTTAAACTTTACGGAGAAAGTCATCCTATCGTAGCAACAAATTATAACAATCTGGGACAAATTTATCAAGCCCAAGGCAATTTAGACAAGGCAACAGAATATTGCATTAAAGCGCTTAATATTGATGCTAAACTTTATGGAGAAAGTCATCCTACCGTAGCAGGAAATTATAACAATCTGGGACAAATCTGCAAAGAGCAGGGCAATTTAGACAAAGCTATAGAATACTGCAAGCAAGCGCTTTCTATTAACCTTGATCTTTATCGAGAGATCCACCCTGCGATAGCTAATCTATATAACAATTTAGGACAAATTTACCTAGAACAAGGGAATTTAGACAAAGCGACAGAGTATAGCACCAAAGCGCTTAACATAGATCTTAAGGTTTATAGTGAAAATCATCCCACAGTGGCAAGAGATTACAATAATTTAGGAGAAATTTACCGACACCTGGGCAATTTAAATATGGCGGCAGAGTATAGCAACAAAGCGCTTGCCATTGATCTTAAGCTTTACGGCGAAAATCATCCCGAAGTGGCAATTAGTTACCATAACCTAGGACAAATTTATAAAGCCCAAGGTAATTTAGACAAAGCAGCAGAGTATAGCACTAAAGCGCTTAAGATCAACCTTAAGCATTTTGGTAAAAACCATCCCCGGGTGGCAATTGATTACAGCAGTCTAGGGCAAATCTATCAAGACCAAGGCAGCTTAGATAAAGCCGTGGAGCATTACAACAAAGCGCTTGCCATTGATCTTAAGCTTTACGGCGAAAATCATCCCGAAATGGCAGATTGCTACAGCAACTTAGGAACAATTTACCAAAACCAAGGTAATTTAGACAAAGCGATAGATTACAGTACTAAAGCGCTTAGCATTAATTTTAAGTGTTTTGGTGAAAATCATCCCAAGGTGGCGAGAGATTACAGTAATTTAGGACAAATCTATCAAGACCAAGGCAATACAGAGAAAGCAGCAGAGCATAGCACCAAAGCACTCACCATTTACCTTAAACTTTATGGTGAAAATCATCTTACACTAGCAATTTGCTATAACAACCTAGGATTAATCTTTAAAGCCCAGGGTAATTTAGAAAAAGCAGCTGAATTTAGTAGAAAAGCGCTTATTATCGACCTTGCGGTTTATGGTGAAAATCATCCCACCGTGGCAAGGGATTACAATAACCTAGGAACAATATACCTAGACCAAGGCAATTTAGATAAGGCAGTTGAGTATAGCATCACAGCGCTCACTATCGATCTTAAGGTTTATGGTGAAAATCATCCTGCAATAGCAAGAGACTATAACAACCTAGGAGCAATTTATCACAATAAAAGCAATTTAGAGAAAGCAGCGGTGTATAGCAATAAAGCGCTTGCAATTGATCTTAAACTTTATGGAGAAAATCATCCTGCGGTGGCAAGAGATTATAGTAACCTAGGAATGATCTACAAAGGCCAAGGAAATTTAGAACTAGCGGCTGAGTATATCAGCAAATTTATCGATATCAATCTAAAGCTTTATGATAGAGACCATCCTGAGGTGATAAAGGGTTATAACAATCTGCAAGCGATTTACCAATCCCAAGAAAATTTAAGAGCAGCAACCCTAGAGATATTAAATGAACGTACTATGTTAACCTCATGCTTGAAAAAACAAATCAATCAAATGGGGCTTCACATGTTGTGAAATACTCTGTACAGGACAAAAATTGAAAAAGCCCGTCTAAAAATTTATACTGTTATCTTTTACGAGGAGAAAACAGATGAAAGAAATAGACGAGCTAAGAGAAGTTTTAAGTCAAACTTTAGATTGGAACCGAGCAAGACTTACATGTTTTTGTCAAATTGTTCTAGCTCTTTTTAGGGTTAGAAGCGTTAACCTTACTCAACTAGCCACAGCTTTTCAAGGAAAAGCAAAACTAGACTCCCACTATAAAAGGCTACAGCGTTTTTTCCGAGAACTAAAATTTGATATGTTGGATGCTTTTAAGATTATTTTACAAATATTTCCTATTAAAAGGAAAGTATGACTGATTATAGATAGAACAAATTGGCAGGTAGGCAGCAAAAACATTAATATTTTAACCTTAGCGATGGCCTATGAAGGAACAGCTATTCCGTTGGCCTGGTTTGTGATGAATAAAGCTGGTAATTCATGTACTGATGAACGCATTAAACTTTTAGAAAAAGTTATCAGGCAATTAGGCCCATCAAAGATTGCAGGTCTGATTGGCGATAGAGAATTTATAGGGAGTCAATGGTTTGATTATCTGATAAAAAGTGAGATTCCTTTTTATATGCGTATTAGGGAAGACACTCTAGTGGAAGGAGCAAGAAATGGCTATGCAGTTTCTCTTAGAGACGTATTTCGTCATCTAAAAGAGGGTAAAAAAAAAGTGTTAGTTCAACCTTTACAAATGCTCAGCCATTCCTTTTATGTAGCTGCAAGCCGTCTAAAAGATGAGCTTTTACTCGTGGTCACTAATAAAAATCCAAAAAAAGCTATAAGCATCTACAAAGCTAGATGGGAAATAGAGACCTTATTTGCTTGTCTAAAAACACGAGGCTTTTGCTTGGAAGATACGCATTTAACATATCCTGACAGAATTGAGAAACTTATCTTTGCCTTAAGCATTGCCTTTTGTTGGGGGTATAAACTGGGTAATGTAGCTGCAAACGCAGTCCCTATTAGCATTAAGAAGCATGGCAGAAAAGCTAAAAGTTTGTTTCGCTATGGATTAGATAAAATAAGGGAAATCTTATTGGAAACACCTAGGTGTTTTAACCTTTTTCTTTGGTTGCTAAAGCTTTTTGACCCATTGTTATCCTCAAGTATACCTAAGAGGATTTTTTTATGAAAAAATTATTTTTTGTCCTGTACAGAGATAAAAATAAACAATCTGTTTTAAGCATCTCTTACTTAGCGATTTATATTTTAAAAATATAAAAATTGCCTTTTTAATTTTACTTTTATATAAAAAATGAAAAATAATTTTTTTCGCCCTTCTTAAAAATGTAAGGGTGTAATAGGATTATAAACAACTCTCTATCCCTTGAAATGTAAGCCAGCCTAAAAGAAGGACAAGCGAATGAATTTAGAGAATACGCACAGCTCTACTATATTACCCACTAACAACAATTCGCTCCTTATAGCAAAAGATAACACTTTTGACCCTTCTAATCCTTTGGCAACTCTACCTTTAAAAATTTTCAAACAGATTTTTCATTCTTTTAGCAATTTAACTGAAGATGAATTAAGAAAAATCCTTGATGTGAGAAGTTGTGCTCGAGTGTTTAAACAACACACGCCTAATAACGTCAAATTTTTGCAGCTCTATCACCCTCAGAAACTGTACCCTTATCTTGGCAAGCTTTCAAGTCATTTAAAGAAAAATCCTTTTTCAATTGAAGAGAGCAATAATTTTTTATCCACAGATCGCCTAGAAGAGAATTACACTCACGCTTTAAAACTTGCTATCCAAAAAGAAGATCCTGTTCAGACAAGATTATGTATAGAAAAACTAGGCGATATCCATTTAATCAAAGGAACGATGCAAACCCTTCTTCAAGCTGCAGGACTTTACAATTATGCCTTGCATGATCCATCTTTAGACACGCAAGAAAGTATTAAAGAAAAGCTATCAAAAGTGGAATTTTTACTTAGCAAGGCTTGCAAAGGAAAACCTGTAGATATTTCTATAATCAAAAAGCAATTTGAGGACAATCGCAGGGAATTAAAAAAGTTTAGGCAGGAAATAGAAGAGAAAATCCAAGCTCTCGGCTTAGATCCTTCTCCTGAAAAAGTCCAAGAAATCTACCACGAGATTGCCTTGTGGATAAAAAATTTCTTTAAAAGTCTTGTAGATCAAGCTCAAGAGATTTTAGGACCTTCACCTTGTGAATATGCAATGATAGGCTTTGGTTCTTTGGCAAGGGAAGAGATGACACCTTACTCAGATTTAGAATTTGGCATTCTTATGCAAGAAGATACGTTTGGAAACAGAGATTATTTCAAGCGCCTAACAACTCTTCTTCACTTAAAAGTGATTAACTTAGGCGAAACGATTCTACCTGCTTTAAATATTCCCTGCATAAAAGAGGTTGATTTTTTTGATAGCGTTACTCCTAGAGGCTTTGCCTTTGATGGTGAAGGAGCAGAAGGAAAAGGCTGTAAAACTCCTTTTGGCAATCGCCAAACATTTGAGCTTATTCAAACGCCTGAGAAAATGGCGCAATATATTGGCAAAGATGAAAAAGACCAGTGGTGGCATAAAAAAGAGCAGCATCTTCCTATGGAGCTTTTAAACTTTACTCATTTGGTAGGAAATCGCGAATTAACTAAAGCTTATGATGAAAAAATTCAAGAAGTGCTTAATATGCCTTATCAAGGAAGCTTTGAGCTGCGCCAGTATTTAGCCAGGCAACACCTTGTGCTAGCTGATATGATAGCTTTTAATCCAGGAATGGGTGATTTAAGCAAGCGTGGTATGCTTTTTAAAGTAAAGAATGATCTTTATCGATTTCCTCATTTGGCTTTAGATCGCCTCGCTCTTCCTAAAAAAGTAGCGGTCTCCGATACGTTTTCTAGAATTGAGCAATTAAAAAAGAAAGGTGTTCTAACAAATAACGCAGCAAAGAAATTAAACGAATGGATGAGCATAGCGTTATTTATGCGTCTTAAGACTTACTCTCATTATAAAGCCCAAAAGGAAATAATGAATCCTCTCATTAAGCCTTTTGGATTTGAAGAACCTATACTTATTCAAAGGCAGTTTGCTTTAGATTCTATAACACTAGAAAAGATAAAAAAAATTTATTGTACCTTTATTCCTTTCTATCAAGCTCTTCAAGATTTTTTAGCAGACAACGAAGAAACGCTTCAATCATCAGAATTAAATGATGACTCCTGTCAAACTCAAGGAGATATAGCTTTAAGAATTTGTCAACTAGATGAGGCACAAAGGTGGTATTGCCAGGCAAAAAAAGATGATTTAAAAAACCCTAAAATATTTAATAATCTTGGGATCATTTATGCTAAAAAAGGAAACTTAGATAAAGCAGCTAAACATGTCCAACAAGCGCTGGATATTGCTCAAAATTCAGTTGATAAAAGCAATCTTAATATAGCAAGCTATCATAGCAATTTAGGCTCCATTTACCAAGAGCAAGGCAATTTAGCAAAAGCAATTGAGCATTTACAGAAAGCGCTGGATATTAAAAGGGAGCTTTTGGGTGAAAATCATCACAGCATAGCAAATAGCTACAGCAATTTGGGAACAAATTATTATGAACAAGGAAATTTGGCAAAAGCAATTGAGTATTCACAGAGAGCACTAGATATTACAAAAAAGCTTTTGGGTGAAAATCATCCTAATATGGCAACTATATACAATAACCTAGGAGAATTCTATGCGCACCAAGGAAATTTAGCAAAAGCAGCCGAATATATAAAAAAAGCGGGGATCATTACTAGGGAATTATTTGGCGATAATCATCCTAATATAGCCCTACATCATAACAACTTGGGATCATTTTACCAAGAGCAAGGATATTTAATAAAAGCCGTTGAGCATGGCCAGAGAGCCCTTGCCATTCGCCTTAAGTTTTTTGGCGAAAACCATCCTGATGTGGCAGCCTCTTACAGTAATTTAGGCCAAATTTACCAAGATCAAGGCAATTTAGAACAGGCGGTGGAATACACTAATAAAGCGCTTGCGATTAACCTTAAGCTTTTTGGTGAAAATCATCCTGCTGGGGCAACCTTTTACAATAATTTAGGCTCCATTTACCAAGAACAAGGCAATTTAAAACAGGCAATTGAATATAGCAACAAATCGCTTGCGATTAACCTTAAGCTTTTCGGTGAAAACCATCCTAATGTGGCAAAGCTTTATAACAATCTAGGAACAAACTACCAAAAGCAAGGCGATTCAAAACAGGCAATCGAATATAGCAATAAAGCGCTTGCGATTAACTTTAAGCTTTTTGGTGAAAATCATTCTGCTGTGGCAGTTACTTATAATAATTTAGGTCAAATTTACCAAGAACAAGGCAATTTAGAGCAGGCAACAGAGTATAGCAATAAAGCGCTCGCGATTAACCTTAAGCTTTTTGGGGAAAATCATCCTTATATAGGAATTTTTTACAATAACCTGGGGGCAGGCTACCAAGAACAAGGAAATTTAGGACTAGCAATTGAGTATAGTAGCAAAGCTCTTGCCATTCGTCTTAAGCTTTTTGGTAAAAATCATCCCTATGTAGCAACTTGTTACAATAATTTAGGCCAATTTTATAAAGAGCAGGGCAATTTAAAACAGGCGCTAGAATACACTAAGAAAGCCCTTGCCATTTTTCTTAAGCTTTTTGGTGAAAATCATCCTTCTGTCGCAACCTCTTCCAACAATTTAGGCCAAATTTACCAAGAACAAGGAGATTTAAGACTGGCGACTGATCATATTAAGAAAGCACTAGAAATTAACATTAGACGGTACGGCATAAAACATTCTACCGTAGCATTAGGTTATGATGACGTAGGTTCAATTTACCAAAAACAAGGCAATTTAGAGGAAGCCGCTAAGTTCATCAATCAAGCTCTCAAAATCAATATTGAGCTATTAGATGAGAACCATCTCAATGTAGTGCTTCTTTACCGTAAGCTGGCACAAATCTACAAAGCACAAGGAAATTCCAAAAAGGCAGCTGAATATACAAAAAAAGCGCGGGGGATTAAGCTTAAGCTATAGTGGAAAAATCACTCAAATGGCGCTTCCCATCCTGTGAAATATTTAAGATAATCCCTAAGCCCAAAATATTAGCCACCAAAGAGCTACCCCCTTGGCTAAACCAAGGCAGATTTAAGCCTGTGCTTGGCAATAAACCAGATACCACGCCTAGATTTAAAAAAGCTTGGAAGGTAATTAAAAAAGTGATGACAGCACAAAAATAGAACCCTTCTAGGCTGGAGGAGGCATTAGCTATATAAAAGCCCAGGCAAGCAATAGATAGATAAAGAGTAATTAATATACACACTCCTATAAAACCAAATTCCTCGGCATAGATAGCGGCAATGTAATCATTCTGAGCTTCCGGTAAATAGCTTAGCTTTTGCATGCTGTTGCCGGGTCCCCTACCTAATAATCTTCCTGACCCAGCGGCAATCTTGGCTTGATAAGGTTGGTGTCCTTTACCTTTAAGATCTAGCTCGGGATTTAAATAAACCTTCAGACGTGCTGAGACATAAGAAAGATGATAGGCAAAGGCTCCTCCTACACATAGGCAGGCTAGCAAAGGGAGGGCCCAGTATCTCCAGCTGATTTTCATCAAAATGCAAAGCACTAGAACAGACATAGCTATTACTGCGGTGGTACCATTGTTAGGTTCTACTAATATTAAAAGCATAGGAATAGCTATCGTGCCTACCAGCTTAAGGAAGGCGTAAAAAGTAAAGACTTTTCCAGAAAACTTTAGATAATGATGAATAAAGTAGGCAGGAATGATATACTTGACAAACTCTGAAGGCTGTAAAGATAAGCCTAAAATAGCTAGCCAGCGTCTAGAACCATTCACTTCACGTCCAATGCCTGGAATTAAAGTTATAAATAATAGAAAGCTAAAAATGCCTAAAAGCCAGGGGCTCAAGGTTATTAAGGTACGATAGCCTATTTTTGCTATTCCTACTGCTAAACTAAGGCCTATACCTGCATACATGAGCTGCTTAATTAAGGCTTGATGAGTGCTTTTGTTTAATTCCATGTCCATCACTTCGGCTGAAGTCGTGCTATAGACCATGATGAGGCCTAGCACATAAATGATAGAGACACATAAAAAAAGCAGGCAAAAGATAGGGGGAAAGGAAAGAGTAGACTTTTTTCCTATCACTTTTTTGTGCGCATTCATCAAAGGTAGAATCCTCATCCATTTAACCCTATATCTTTTATCTTACACGAATTCTATCGCCGACTTGGAGATTACGGGCTTTTTCTTCATCCAAATTATTCATCTTCAATAAATCATCAAACTTAACATTAAATTGTTTAGCAATTTTCCAAGGATTATCCCCACTTTTGATGGTGTAAAGCTCTGGCCCTGGTGAAGAAATAGGAGTAGGCTCTTTGACGGCTAAAGATTTTTGTTGTGCATGATCTAAATGGTTTTTTTTGGTGCCTACAGGAACTTTTAATAGCTGGCCAATATTTAAGCGGTTGCTGGTTAAATGATTAGCTTTTTTGATAGCTTCCACGCTCGTATTGTTGGCTCGAGCGATTTTTTCTAAGGCATCTCCCTTTTTAACCGTAATAGTCACCAGTTGAGAAGGTTGGTTAGATGTCTCTAAAGTAGAAATTTGCTGAGACTCTGGCCTATCGGTAGAAAGAGAGGCGGCTGGTTCTTTATCTCCCAATTCTCCTTCCTCTTCCACGAGGATAAGATGAGGACTATCGGCATAGTGTTTCAGCACATTGTCAATTTCATCGCCTGTCGGGGTAGAGCTTATAGAAGCATCAGAGGGTGAGTTAGTTAATTCTTGAGAGGAAGGGATTGATTGTTTATTAGCATCCACGATAATCTGAGGAGGGTTATGAAATTCATCGGTTGGGTCCTCATGACGGACGGCCATCATAAATAATATAGCTAGCAACGCTGCATTTAATAGGACAGCGATAATTATTGTATCTCTACGATTCATTGGTGAACCTCATCAAGGGTAATCTTTTATTCTAAGGTATTAACTATACGTTTAAATTCTTCTCCTCTATGTACATAGTCGCGAAACATATCAAAGCTGGAGCAGCCTGGAGATAGTAATACAACTTGGCCAGGTTTTGCAAGAGCTGTCGCATCTTTTATTGCTGCTTCTAGGGTAGGCCGCTCCTCGACAGGAAGACTAAAGGATAGATCATTTTTTATTTTTATCGCAGATTGACCAATGGCAAACACATATTTAACATGGCCAGCAAAAGCTTTGATCCAAGGTGTATAGGCAGCTCCTTTATCCACACCTCCTGCAATCAGGATTATTTCGCCTTTTAAAGAAGTGACCGCACGGATAACAGCATCCACATTAGTTCCCTTGCTATCATCATAGTAGGCTATTTCCTTGAAAGAACGCACAAATTCAAGACGATGGGCAGGCTTTTTAAAAGTTGAAAGGGCGTTAAAGAACTGTTCAGAATTGACTCCCCTTTCCTTGCATAAAGCGTAAGCAGCCAGCATGTTTTCTACGTCATGATTTTTTACATCCTGGTAAGCTAGAGGTAGAGGATAGGGGTCTTGACCTTTTCCATAGATAAATTGATGATCGAGGTAAAAATTACAAGAAGAAGAGTAGCCATAGGTTAAAGGCTTAAAATCTCCTAGAAGCTTTTTATATTCGTTATATACTGCCTCATAGACATATAAATTCCCTTCAGTTTTTAAACAATTCTTAAGATGGAGTTTTGTCGCTGCATACGTTTGCAGATCAGGATAACGATCGAGATGATCAGGTGTAATATTTAAAACCACACCTGCATCTATCACAGCGCTTTGAAGAGTTTCTAATTGAAAGGAACTCAATTCTGCCACCAATATATCCTCTTCTGCACCCAATGTTAAGGCATCTAATTCTGCCGTTAGAGGGGCCCCTAAATTGCCTAGTGCACGTGCAGCTTTACCACTAGCATTTAATACATGGGTCACTAGCAAGGTGGTAGTGGTTTTACCATTGGTACCGGTAATGGCTAATAAGGGCTGATTAATAAAACGTGCAGCTAATTCTACTTCACCTAAGATTTCAATACCTGCTTGTCGAGCTTGGATATAATGGGGATTGGAAGGAGGAACACCAGGTGAAACCACAATAAAGTCAAAATCTTGAATTTCAATTTTCTCAGCTTCATGTCTGGCTATAAGCCCTAAAGTTATCAAATCCTTGATTTCTTGGTGATTTTTCAATAATTCTAAGTTGTCATCAACGCCCCATACATAAGCTTGTCTTTTAAGCAAGAAGCTTGCAGCTGCACGTCCACTTAAACCTAATCCAATTACTAAGACTCTCTTTTTCTTTAGCTTCATTGTAGGAATTCTTATTGAAATTTGAGCGACGCAATGCCAAGTATGCCTAAAAGCAAGCCGATGATCCAGAAACGAGTTACCACTTTTGTTTCAGCCCACCCCATATACTCGAAATGATGATGCAAAGGGGCGCATAAAAATATACGCTTTTTATTACGATATTTGTAACTTAGCACTTGAAGGATGACTGATAGCGCTTCGGCGACAAATATCCCTCCAACAAGGCCTAGGAGCAATTCGCGTTTTAACAAGACAGCCGATACCCCTATGATACCTCCTAAAGCTAGAGAGCCAGTATCACCCATAAAAACTTGGGCAGGGTGGCTATTATACCATAAAAAGCCTAAGCAGGCGCCAATCAATGCGCTTAGGTAAATAGCTATTTCCCCACTTCCTTCAATATAAAGGATGTTTAAATAGCCCGCGATCTGGATATGGTTAGAAACGAAAGCAATTAAAGCTAAGCAACCGGCCACGATAATTAAACATCCTGCCGCTAAGCCATCTAAGCCATCGGTCAAGTTAGCCGCATTAGAAGAGCCGGTGATCACAAACATGATAAACAAAGCTGCTACTAGAGTCAAGGCCCCCTTAAGAACCAGCCAGTGGTTTTTAATGAAAGGTAAATAAA
Source organism: Neochlamydia sp. S13 (assembly GCF_000648235.2). Taxonomy (NCBI): domain Bacteria; kingdom Pseudomonadati; phylum Chlamydiota; class Chlamydiia; order Parachlamydiales; family Parachlamydiaceae; genus Neochlamydia; species Neochlamydia sp. S13. The sequence continues at coordinate 22,536 of NZ_AP017978.1, forward strand.
TGCGTGTCGCATAATCTTTCAAAGAAATTGCTGTAGGACCCGAGGAATTGGTAGCCTCTTGTTTCATCACTAGTGGGCCCCACTTAGTCTTAGTGGCTGTTTGCTCTTTAACAATAGGAGGGGCAAACCAATTTTTCATCTGAATAGAGGTAGATACGGAGGGGCAGAGCAGATATAAAGCTATAAAGGCTGACAAGGTAAATTGATACAATAATTTTTTCTTACCTGATAATCCCTTAGGATTTTTATGTTTAAGTTTTAAGTAATCATCATAACCGCCCACGACACCTAGCCAAACGGTAGTGATAAATAAGATGAGGGTAAACACATGGCTGATATCCATCCATAAAAACATAGAGATTAACATTGAAAAAAGAATTAATACCCCTCCCATCGTGGGAGTATCTTTCTTCTTTTCATGCAACTGGCCTAGTAAAGGGCAGTCCTCGACTCGAATAGTTTGGCCAATTTTAAGCTCGTAAAGCTTTTTAATAAAATAAGGTCCCAAGAAAATGCTAATGATTAAGGAAGTTATAGCTGCCAATATCATACGAGTGGAATAGTAGGTAAACACCATAGGAACTTTAATATTCAATGTGTATTTCAACCAGTCAACTAAAAATATGATCATTGGGGCTACTCTCCCATTCCTCTAATAATTTTGATATCTGGGTCCCTCTTGATCCTTTAATCAGCACCACGTCCCCCTCTCGTAAATAGCTCTTTAAAGCATCTACCAACTCCGTACGATGATTATACCAATATGCAGATCGATCGTGCTTCTGCCAACAATCAAATATCACACGGCTTTCTGCACCATAACAGAACATACTATCTACCTGATTTAAAGCATACTCTCCAATTTCCTCATGGGCTTTTTTAGAAAATTGACCTAACTCTAGCATATCGGCTAAAACGGCTATCTTACGTCCCCCTTTTTTAGGAGAAGGGATGTTTTCAAGAGCAGCTTTTACAGAAAGTGGTGAAGCATTATACACGTCATTAATAAAAAAAATTCCTTTTTTCTCTATCAGCTGCCCTCTTGATGCGGGTAGAACTAGCTTGCTCATACCTAAAGCAATCTCCTTGGAGCTCATACCGAAATATTCTGCACAAGCGACTGCAGCTAAAAAATTAGCTTGATGATGCTTCCCTAAGATAGGAAAGCTACCCAGCTTATAAATTTGCTCTTTTGACCTAACAGCTAAACCATCTGTTTGAGTGGCAGCAATACTGTAATCAGCCAGGGGATGATCAAAAGAAAAGGATAATTTTCGACAAGGCCCAATTTTTATTATCTCTGAATAATTAATGATGTCTCTATGAAGAATCGCTAACGCGGTACTAGCATGAGTTAATATTTCAGCTTTCGCACAAGCAATTGCCTCTAACGAATCAAAGTTACAAGCATGTGCCAAAGCAACCTGGGTAATTATGGCGCATTCAGGCGGAGCTATATTGATGAGTGCTTTTAGATTTCCCGGATGGCTCATCCCCATTTCTAAAACGATGATCTCTTCTTGTCCCTCTGTATGATTAAGGATAGCTAAGGGAACGCCAATCTGTGAATTACTATTGCCGGGAGAAGAGGCTACCTTAAATTTTTCTTTAAGAATCGTTGTAATAAAATCTTTGGTAGTCGTTTTACCTACAGAGCCGGTCACTGCTACCACGCGAGCTTTAGACTGCTTAATAATCAATTGAGCCAAATTTTGCAGAGCGACCAAAGGATTTTCTACTCGGATTAATAGCATGCCATAATCTGGGCCGCCATAATCCCTGCTAACTACAGCTCCTTTTGACCCTTGAGAAGCTATTTTCTCTAAAAAATGATGCCCATCAGTTTGAGCGCCAGGAAGGGAAAAAAACAAGTTTTCTGGCCGATGTAACCGGCTATCTACACTAACCCCTGTAAAGACAGCCTGATCTTTTGGCATCGGCATGCCAAAGATAGACGCAAGCTCTTGAACATGAAAACGGTGCATAAACTTTATGGCAAAAAATAAGAGTACTAGTAAGGTTAGTAGAAAAATAATAGGTTAAGCTGCTGAGCTATTCCAAGCAAGAAAAATAAAAAATTTTTCCCTTGCTAAATGTTCAACTTATGGGTGAAGGCTTTTTTAAAGTAGAAGATGTCTAAAGGATGATAAACAAGCTCATCCTTTTTAATTTAAATCCCGCTTTTAGATTCCCCGCTAATCCCTTCGTAAGAGTCGGCATGCTCCTGTTGAAAAAATCAGTCTCTTCGCAAACTTTTTGGTAAAAAGGATGTTATGCATAACTGTCAGAGTAGGAGAAAAAATAGTGATTTAAATTTTATATTTCTTTCCATTAACGTATACTTAAATAAGAGAAATCAATGGTTTAAGTAAGAGTAGAAAATTTATTTAAGTTCGCTATAGTAATCTTCTCAAATTAGCCCAATAGGTTTCAATAGAATTCAAATTCAGAGAATAAGGCAGCAAAAATAAAATCTTACATCCTGCCTTTTTGATAAGCTCATGGGTGGTTTGGTATTTATGAAAGATAGTATTGTCCATAATTACAAGCTGACCTGCTTTAAGCTCTGGCATCAGTATTTTCCTAGCCAAAAGTAAAACAAAAAGGAATTACAAGTACCTGTATACTCGATGATATACTTTTTTATTCTTGACAGCTAGGCAACCTTTCTTGATGACTCAAAGGTTACATTTTCTTGTACTGCATTTAAATGTTTACGAGAGGGCCTTAAAACAAAGATTTCATCTAGCGTCTTTTCGAAATTACGGAAGAGTTCTTTTGAATTTTCATGCTCAACAATTTCTCTTATGACTTGACACAAAGCATCCACTCTAGACTTTTCTACTAGGCTCCCCAAGGTTGCTAAAGGGAGTTTGTTTTTAATGAAATTTGTTTGAGACAAATGAAAAAGAAAGCAGTGGTCAAACAGCAGGCTTAGAATCAAAGGTCGCTCTGATCCCTCAACGCCGCACTGTTTGGCCAAACTGCAAAACCCACAATGACTACTCCAATCTTCAATAAAAACCTCTACTAGCCATCTCAAAGTATATCCTTGCATCAGATCTTTCATATTCCATGAAAGATTTGCAGCCATAAGATAGCGATACTCATTTTCGCCCTCATATTTAAGGGCTATTATTAATCGTTTTTTATGATGAGAAGGAATCGGGTCGCCCAAGGGGACTTCCCCCCTTAGGCTCCCACAGACACGTACGTGAAGCTCTCGCTTCATACGGCTCCTATTGTTCTTCAAGCTTTCCAGCCTTTTCTCCACCCCCATAAGTTCCTCGTATTTCTACTTGACTTATTGAGTTGGATTGAACAATTCAACCCCTTCGCTCCCTCTTCATTACAAAGACTTCCTCACTACTACGAGTTGATCTGCCCCTCATACATGCTTCGATATTTCCCACTTTGTGTTCTTCACTTATATGGTTTTCTCTTAACATCATCTATGAGGTTCCCACGTTCCATATAAAAGCCTAGACTAAGTTCACGCTATCTTTATGCCGGACGCCATTTAGGCAGTAAACAGGTTTCCCCTAAATTTATCTTGGAAGAACATACAGCCCCCAGTTTTGACGTCATTGAGCAAGCTTTCGACACTTGGGTCAATAGTTCACTTTCGTTCGTCTCCTTAGCCCTCACCTGATATGTTTATCATACCTTTTCCTTAACGCTCACTACCTTGGCTTTTGACCAAAGCAGCTTAAGGTGGTTTGAAATCTCTTCCTGCAAAGCGACTTCGAGGAGCCATTTTCCCTCATCTTTCATATAGTTACGCACATCTACAATGTGCTCGTGGCACACATATATAACCTTGCTCCCCCGGCTTGCACCACATTTTTTTTATCACCGCGAATGAAAATTTCCTGATTCCAGCCTTTGTAGGCTTCAAAGAATCCTTGGCACGAGAGAGACTTTTTACCCCGCATGACTTTTTGATTCTTTCTGAGTTGAGTAATGATTTGCACTCCAGGCCAAATAGCTTCTACTCCATCTACAAACAAGCTGTTGCCGTAAAGAGCATCAGCCAGTACACAAGTGACCTTAAAAGCAGGAAATTCACAAGCAAAATTTTTAAGTAATTGTAAAGCTAGTGTATACTTTTTTGGATATTCTATTGACCTTTTAGGCTCTTTTGGACGGTCTTTTTTAGAAATCCCCAACTTTTTTAGCTTCCTCACTTCCTGTTGCCATCTTGTGAGTACGGGATCGGGAGAATAAAAGGCAAAGGAGACGGGAATGCAAAATTTTTTAGTCACTAGCTGAAGAAATACTATATTTTGACCACAAAAATAACCACTAGTTTTTTTATCACGGATTTTATGTAAATGATGCAACTTTTCCGCATTTTTCGATCGACTGTGATCTTTATCATCGATAACAAGAACCCCTTCTGTGATGCCATGTTTACGCAGAACCGCGCGAACACTACAAATTAGCAGCCTATTCCAAGCAATCTTAGCACGTCTAAACATGGCCGATAAAGCCATCTTTTTATAGCTTTTAAGCCCAGCCCTTTCAAATTTTGCCCAACAGATTGAATTGGTAATTAATATTCCCATCAAACAAAAGGCTAGCCAACACCATTGAAGTTTGGATAAATTATTACGAGGATTTTCTTGTTTGAGAGCAACTTCAAGTTGATTTAGATATTCTTTAATAAAGGGAAGCGGTTGGGAAAACATAGACGAAAAAATATTTGGTTCTCCGGAGATTTACGTGGTAAAAATTTATTTTAAGAAAAAGAATCTATTATTTTTATTCTAAAGTTTTCGAAATTTACAAAATTATAGGCTTTTCTTTTAATAAGCTTAATTTTGTTATTGACCCCTTCCACAAAACCACTGCTTACTCTCTTATCAAAGTAATTCAATATATTTTCTTCCCAGTTTAGTAATGTCTTTACAAATTCGTAATATCCTGTAGCTTTATGCCTAATTGTATTTAACACCCAAGCAGACAATTTCTCTCTGCCCGTTTGCCTATCGTTTAAATCATTAAATAAGCTTCTAAACGACTCTTTAAGCTTATAATACACTTTCAAAGCAGGCTTTAACTCTAAGATCTTGCCTAGCAAATCTTCTTGCTGTTCTGTTAAATTCTCGCGATTCTTTAATAAGATATACTTTGTATCTTTCCATATTTCTTGATTGATGCTTTCCTGCTTTGCCCTTTTCCTGCAGCAGTCTAACGCTTGATTTAGGTTTTGCATGACATGAAAACGATCAGCTACAGCTTTGGCCTTAGGTAGCATCTCTTCTACTACTGCACGGTAAGGAGCCCATAAATCTATGGCTACAAACTTAATCTCTTTCTTAAATTCCTCATCGCATGTCGCCATATAGGCTTTTAAAGCAGCTTTTTTCCTATCTTTAAGGATATCAATCACTCTTTTATTCGTTAGGTCGGTAATTACGACAGCAAAATCCTTATGCCCTTTATGTATAGCAATTTCATCAATACCGATGACTTGTGTAGGTAGAAGTGATTGCAAGTGTTGTTGTTTGCCCTTAGCTTCTTTGTAGTAAATCTCTGCAGCGGTTTTATCGCTCATACCAAACTTTAAGCCTGTATAAGTAGCCGTGGTTTCTTGGCAGCATTTATAGACTTGTTGCTCATATCGCTTGGTATAATGCCTATAAGGACAAGCAAAATCTAAAGATTCATTAAAGGTACAACAACATTCTTGGCATTCAAACCTTCTTAAATCAATTTCAATGTAACAAGCTCGTCCAGCTAAATCCACATCACGATAAACTTTTGGCTTAATATCAACTAACTTAAACGTGGGCTGGCCACAGTATGGACATAGCCGTATAGGATTTATAGGAGTAATTAAAACTCTAACCGTATCCTCCTGAATATAAATATCCTTAAACTTTACCCCTTCCAAATTAATAAGCTTTGTTAGATAATCATTATTTAGCATTTGTTCACTCTCCTTTATTGTTTGCAAACACTAGGATGTGACAAATGCTATTTTTATTTAACTACTTTTAGCATTAAAGAAATCTTTTACCACGTAAACCTCCGAAGAGCCAAATATTTTTAATGAGTTGATAATGAGTTGATAAGGTATAACAATATTTTATTAAAAATTAGTCAACAAGAAAAAAGTACATCATCGAGTGTATAACAAATTTAAGTAATAGAAAAATTTTCGCTAATTAACATAACCTACCCGAACATTTCAACGTTGGAGGAAACCGAGGATTTCCAAAAACCTACTTGGCTAATTTAGGCATTTTGTAAAGCAGACTCGGCTTTTAATGGGAAAGACGACCATGAAACTATTACAATTATAGAGGCTTAAAAATTTGAGGAGCATAAAAAACCTTTGTCTACAGTTTCTAAAAGTCGCAGCGCTGCATGGCTTGGAACGCGGGTTCCAGATTCCCAAGATTGAACTGTCTTTACGCTTACATTTAAGACTTTTGCAAAAATTCCTTAGGAATAATGATTTTTCTCTCTGATTCTCTTAATATCGATAGCCTTATACTCATTTGGAAGCTCAGGGATCTCAATAAGCTCTGACTTAAGCGTAACCTTTCTTTCTGCGAATGCTAGAGCTTCTTCAAGCCCTTTAAATAACTTACTCATTTTTAATCCTTTTTTTGATTGCTTCAGCTATTTGTTTTAACTCCACTTTCTCTTCTTGGGATAAATTTTCTTGCTCATTTTTTGAATAAATGAACAACAAGAAAAGAATCACTCGATCTTCTATATTTAAATAGCATACTCTAAATCCACTCTTTTTTCTTTAGAAGTTGATTTCAAACGAGCTTTCCTTATTCCCCCTGTTCCAGTAATTACATCTCCTTGCTCTGGGTTTTCGGCTAAGTTTTTTTTGAAATCATCGAAATCTTCCTTTTTTAGCTTTCTTTTCTTTACGAGCCTTACAATCTATTCTTCGAAAATTTTTGCCTGTAAAATATGTTTTTTCATAACCTAATTGTGCTACCTTGTAGTATAGATAGTCAAATGCTTTCTATTTTGTGTTGCATAAGTTAACAGCCATTCTAATATGCCATCTTTATAATCCGCTTATCAAACTATCAGTTTTAATGCATTTGCCTTTATAGAGATTTTTTGAGAAATTAATTTTTTAATGCTTTAAAACTTGCATCAAGCATTTAATCTAGAAGAGATAAATTATACAAGTCAGCTTCTAGGGAAGATATGATAAAATCTCGATACAGCTTATGACCTGCCACTGATGTATTTGATTTCTTTATACAAGCTTATCAACCTCCAGCAAGTCCTGCTCAAGCTCCTATACTTTAGTTAGTACTACAGTGGTAATAAAAAATATAGTATGCTATTTTATTTGTTAAATAGGGAGGTGAGGTATGGAATTGAAAGCAATAAACCAAACTATAAAACAAAAAAAAGAAGAGTTAGCTCTATTTTTAAGGCCTTTTTTTAGCCGAGAAGAAGCTAGACAAGTAGCTTTGCAATATACATGGGGCCTAATGAGCAAAGCAGAACGTAAAAACACCTGGCAACTGGCAGAAGAGGCCGGCTTACAAACCCCGTATGCTTTTCAACATCTACTACGCCGTGGTTTATGGCAAGCAGATGCCATCAGAGATAGGTTGCAAATGGAAGTGTTGAAAGATAAAGAAGGCGGTATACTAGCTATAGATGAGACGGGATTTTTAAAGAAAGGTAAGCATTCAGCAGGAGTGGCAAGACAATATAGTGGAACAGCAGGAAGAATTGAAAATTGCCAAGTAGGGGTTTTCCTTTCCTATGCAACTAACCAAGGCCACGTACTAATTGATCGAGAGCTATACATCCCTGAAGAATGATTTTTAGATGAAGAACGTAGAGCAAGAGCTGGTATACCTAAAGAAGTTAAATTCAAAACGAAAATACAATTAGCCATGTTGATGCTACAGAGAGCTTTCGGCCATGGGATCAGGCCCTCTTGGGTAGTGGGAGACGAGGTATATGGAGTTTATCCCTTAAGAGCTTATCTAGAGAAAGAATGCTGCCCTTATATATTAGCTGTACCTTCTAACTACCATGTGAGCGTAGATTTTGATCGAAGTCCAGTCAGCCAATTTCTTGCAGAAATTAAGCCAAAAGATTGGCAGAGTTTATCGGCAGGGAAAGGAGCAAAAGGCGAACGCTATTATCATTGGTATCGTCTAGAAGTCAATTCAGATAGCCCTGAAGGGTGGACACGTTGGCTTTTATTAAGGCGTAACATGAAAGACCCTCGCGATGTAGCTTATTATATAGCTTGTTGTCCCAATAATGTTACTTTACAAGATATGGCCAAAGCTGCAGGAAGTCGTTGGACGATAGAGGAATGTTTTGAAGCTTCTAAAGGAGAAATTGGGCTTGACCACTATGAGGTGAGAAGCTACACAGGCTGGTATCGACACATGACGCTTTGTTTATTAGCTTTAACTTTCCTTTCGGGCTTGCGCGATGCTTTCAACCTACTGGAGAAGAAAAAAAAAGCTCGTCGGCTTCATATGAAGAAGTTTCTAAAAGTACGGAATTTAATTTAATTAAATATACCTTACAAGAAGCTAGGCGTTTAGTGATATATGCACATACCTCTATCAAGCAATGCTGGAGCTATTGGTTAGAATGGTCTAATTGGCGTCGTAAGCATCAAGCGAGTGCTTGTTACTACCATTATCAAAGGCAAAGAAAGCTATGTTTATATTTACCACTGTAGTATTAGGGCCATTCATGGCAACCCATACGATGGGCACACCCTTGGAGAAGCTATTAAAAATGCTCAAAACAACAGCGGCAAGAATATTGAAGTAGCATTTGTAGATAAAGGCTATCGAGGCCATACAGTAGAAGGTAAAACCATATTTATCTCTGGGCAAAGAAAAGGCCTTACACAGTGGATTAAGTCCCAACTTAAAAGGCGCCAAGCCATAGAACCTCATATCGGCCATATGAAGAATGACGGTAAACTGGGTCGCAACTATCTTAAAGGCCTATGGGGAGATCGTTATAACGCCATTTTATGTGGGATTGGCCATAACATGCGCTTAATTTATAATTGGCTAGTCGCTCAAAGTTCTCCTAAACGTCTTTATTCAGGCTAAAAAAGCTTAATTTCTTCTTTAAATTGCTTTAAAAACCTATCTTGAAGGCTACCTCCTACGCTAAAACTCTTAAATATTAGCCAATTTTCATTCTCACTAACAAAAATTCTTGGATTTCTACTTTTTTAGCTTACCACTAAAAGGAAATTTACATTTTTCCTTTCTAAAATTGATACAATGATGAAGTTTTTTAGGGTAAATCAGGTCGAACTAAATTACGGGCTTTTTAACTAAAGCCCTATGCGGCAAGTAACACTTATCTGAGACATCAAAATGATTAAGGACGGCAATCGATCGAGCCTATAATTTGTAGGATAAGAGCTGGCAAAATACCAAGTAACCTTTACAGAGAGAGGGCTTTATGCCAGTTTCAATATTTTAAGAAATGTTTATTTATCTCCAACTTTTTTGTTGGTATTTTTATAAATTTTTTAGTAATTTTATCTTAAAGCAAAATTTTTTGTATTCCCATTTACAGGGAAGTGTTTTTGAATAAAAAAGCCAAAACTAGCTAAAAAATGGAGATGCTTATGAATCAGTTTTCAGCAGAGTCTCTTCGTATTCACCCTCTAATATTCCCCCCCTTTGAGAAAGAAGAAAATTCTTCTTCTATAAAAGATACTAATATCTATAGAGAAATTAGTTTAAAGATATTCAAGAAATTAGATTTCCAAGATTTGTGCCAAGCCAAACTCATATGTAAAGAATGGAAGCAGTTAATTGAAAGCTGCACTTTAGCAGAAGACATCTATAGGCAAGGTTTAAAACTTGCTGTTCAAAGAAATAACCATATGCGAAAAGTTGTTGGTACAGAAAAATTAGTCCAAGAAGCATTTTGCATAGAAAAACTAGGTGATATTTATGTGGATAAAGGGACATTTGAAACGCTTATACAAGCTGCAGGGCTTTACAATTATGTTTTACGCCTCGCATCGACAAACAGAAAGGAAATAATTGAAGAAAAGCTTTTTAATATTCAAAGGCTGCTTATTGAACTATGCGAAAGAAAGCCTATAAGCCTTGAACAAATGCAGGAACAATTTGAGGATAATCGTGCAGTATTAAAAGAATTTAGACAGGAAATAGAAAAGAAAATTCAAGCTCTTGGCTCAGATCCTTCATCAGAGAAAGTCAGAAAGCTTTACAGCGAGATTGCCAAAGGAATAAAAGCTTTCTTTAAGGATCTTGTAGATCAATCCGTTGATGTCTTAGGCCCTAAACCTTGTGAGTATGCCATAATAGGCTTTGGCTCTTTAGCTAGAGAAGAGATGACTCCTTACTCCGATTTAGAATTTGGCATTCTTATATCAGATGACAATACAGATAATAGAAAGTATTTTAAGTGTCTGACCACTCTAATTCACTTAAAAGTGATCAACCTAGGAGAAACTATCCTTCCTGCTTTGAATATTCCTTGCTTACAAGCTATAGGTTTTTTTGATAGCATGACCCCACGGGGCTTTGCCTTTGATGGAGCAGGAGTAGAAAGAAAAGGCTGTAAAACTCCTCTCGGCAATGGTAAGACATTTGAGCTTATCCAAACTCCTGAACAAATGGCTCAATATGTTGCTAAAGATGAAAATGGTCAATGGTGGCATGAGAAAGAGCCTCATCTTCCTATGGAGCTTTTAAACTTTACTCATTTACTAGGTAATCCGGGATTAACTTGGCAGTATAGTGAAAAACTTCAAGTAAAGCTGAATATTAATTATCAAGAAGGATTTAACCTTCGCCAGCATTTAGCTAAGAAGCACCTTGTGACAGATGATATGGAAGCTTTTAATCCAGGAATGTATGATTTTGGCAAACAGGGTATGCTTTTTAAAGTAAAAAATGATTTTTATCGTTTCCCTCATTTGGCTTTAGACCGGTTAGCACTTCTTAAAAAAGTAGAAGCTTCCGATACCTTTACTAGGATTAATAAGCTAAGTGAGCTAGGGGTCATAACGGAAGGCGCTGCTGAAAAGTTAAAGGAGTGGATGAGTATAGCGCTATTTATGCGTCTTAAGACCTATTCACATTATCAAGCGCAACAAGAGATGATGAATCCGCTGATTAAGCCCTTTGGCTTCGATGATCCTGACCTTATTAGAAAGCAGTTTGCTTTAGATCCTGAAGCGTTGGAAAAGATAAAAAAAATTTACCGTATTTTTATTCCTTTCTATCAAGCTATTCAAGATTTTTTAGCAGGCCACGAAGAAAGCCTCAAATTATCAGATTTAGAGGACAACTCACCTCAGACACAAGGTGATATAGCCCTAAGACTTTTTCAATATAAAGAGGCAAAAGAATATTACAAGTTAGCAAAAAAAGCAACTCCAATAAATACTATGATTTTAAGCACTCTTGGAATCATTTATACGGAACAAGGAAAGTTAGACAAGGCGGAAAAGTATGGCGACACAGCTCTTTCTATTAGTATTAAGCGTTTGGGGGAAAATCATCCTATGGTGGCAATCGGTCACAGCAACCTGGGAATGATCTACAAACAGCAAGGTAATTTGGAAAAGGCAGCTGAGTATAGCAACAAAGCTCTCGCCATCGACATTAAGCTTTTTGGTGAAAATCATCTCACCGTGGCACTTTGTTACCTTAACCTAGGACAAATCCACAAAGAACAAGGCAATTTAGGGCAAGCGGCTGAATATATCAATAAAGCGCTAGCCATTATTAACCTTAAGATTAACCTTAAGCTTTTTGGTGAAAATCATCCCGATGTAGCAATTTGTTACAATGACCTAGGAGCAATCTACCGAGAGCAAGGTAATTTACACAAGGCGGAAGAGTATAGCACTAAAGCGCTTGCCATTGACCTCGAGCTTTATGGTGAAAACCATCTTACGATGGCAAGGGCTTACCACAACCTGGGAATGATCTACCGAGAGCAAGGCAATTTAGACAAGGCGGCAGAGTATGTCAATAAAGCTCTCGCCATTAATATTAAGCTTTTCGGGCAAAATCATCCTACTGTAGCAATTATCTACGGCAGCTTAGGACAAATCTACCAAGATCAAGGCAATTTAGACAAGGCGGCAGAGTATGTCAACAAAGCTCTCGCCATTGATCTTAAGCTTTTTGGGGAAAATCATCCCACGGTGGCAAGAGATTATAATAACTTGGCGCAAATCTACCAAGACCAAAGCAATTTACATAATGCGATTGAGTATAGCAACAAAGCTCTCGCCATTGATCTTAAGCTTTTTGGTGAAAATCATCCTACGGTGGCAACTTATTACAATAACCTGGGAATGATCTACAAACAGCAAGGGAATTTAGACAAGGCGGAAGAGTATAGCAACAAAGCTTTCGCCATTGACCTTAAGCTTTTTGGTGAAAATCATCCCAAGGTGGCAAAAGATTACCACAACTTGGGAATGGTCTACAAAGACCAAGGCAATTTAGGCAAGGCGGCTGAATATGTCAAAAAAGCCCTCGCTATTAACAATAAGCTTTATGGTGTAAATCATCCTACTGTAGCAACTATTTACGTCAGCTTAGGACAAATCTACCAAGATCAAGGCAATTTAGACAAGGCGGCTGAGTATGTCAATAAAGCTCTCGCCATTAACATTAAGCTTTTTGGGCAAAATTATCCTGATGTGGCAATTTGTTACCTTACCCTAGGAAACATCTACACCGCCCAAGGCAATTTACACAAGGCGGAAGAGTATAGCACTAAAGCGCTTGCCATTGACCTCGAGCTTTATGGTGAAAATCATCTCAAGGTAGCAAGCTGTTACCACCACCTAGGAAAAATCTATAAAGAGCAAGGTAAACTAGACAAAGCGGAAGAGTATAGCAACAAAGCTCTCGCCATTGATCTTAAGCTTTTTGGGGAAAATCATCCTACGGTGGCAATCGGTCACAACAACCTGGCAGGAATCTACAAACAGCAAGGCAATTTAGACAAGGCGGAAGAGTATAGCAACAAAGCTCTCGCCATTGACCTTAAGCTTTTTGGTGAAAATCATCCTACTGTGGCATGCGATTACGACAACTTGGGAATGATCTACAAAGAGCAAGGCAATTTAGACAAGGCGGAAGATTATAGCACTAAAGCGCTTACCATTAACTTTAAGCTTTTTGGGGAGAATCATCCTACGGTGGCAACAGATTACAACAACTTGGGACAAATTTACGAAGAGCAAGGGAGTTTGGAAAAGGCGGAAGAGTATAGCAACAAAGCTCTCGCCATTGATCTTAAGCTTTTTGAGGAAAATCACCCTACTGTGGCAAGAGATTATAACAACCTTGGCGGCATCTCTAAAGAACAAGGCAATTTAAATAAGGCAGCTGAATATATCACCAAAGCTCTCGCCATTAACAATAAGCTTTTTGGGGAGAATCATCCTACGGTGGCATGCAATTACAATAACTTGGGACAAATTTACGAAGAGCAAGGGAGTTTTGAAAAGGCGGAAGAGCATAGCAACAAAGCTCTCACCATTAATATTAAGCTTTTTGGGGAAAATCATCCTACGGTGGCAATTGGTCACAGCAACTTGGGAATGATCTACCGAGAGCAAGGCAATTTAGACAAGGCGGAAGAGTATAGCAACAAAGCTCTCGCCATTAACAATAAGCTTTTTGGGGAGAATCATCCTACGATGGCATGCAATTACAATAACTTGGGACAAGTTTATCAAGAGCAAGGGAGTTTGGAAAAGGCGGAAGAGTATAGCAACAAAGCTCTCACCATTTATATTAAGCTTTTTGGGGAAAATCATCCTACGGTGGCAATCGGTCACAACAACCTGGGAATGATCTACAAACAGCAAGGTAATTTGGAAAAGGCAGCTGAGTATAGCAACAAAGCTCTCGCCATTGATCTTAAGCTTTTTGGTGAAAATCATCTTAGGGTGGCAAGAGATTACAATAACCTGGGAATGATCTACAAACAGCAAGGTAATTTGGAAAAGGCAGCTGAGTATAGCAACAAAGCTCTCGCCATCGACATTAAGCTTTTTGGTGAAAATCATCCTATGGTGGCAAGAGATTACAATAACCTGGGAATAATCTACAAAGAGCAAGGAAATTTAAAACAGGCGCTCGAATATATTAAAGAAGCTTTCAGAATTAGCATTAGAGCGTATGGTAGTTCGACATGATTTAAAAGATGTTTCTTGCTTAGGCATGTTTTTAAAAGCGTTTTTCATCGAAAATTGCTATAATCCTTTTACGTGTCCTAGACAGTACTTGACCTGACACACATGAGTTACCTGGCAGGTACTATTTCTGTCAGTTGTAACTTATCTAACATCTTTTCTTGCGCAAGATGTTTGGCATCTAAGAATGTTTGTAAAGGCGTCTTGCCAAAACAATACTTTCCTGTATGTGTTCTCTCGTTATTATACTCGTTCATCCATTTATCCACATCCTCTTGTAATTCTTCAACATTTTTAAACACTTTCTTCCTAAAAGCTATGGCATAAAATTCGTTCTGGATGGTCTGATGAAACCTTTCGCAGATTCCATTGGTTTGAGGATGCCTGGCTTTAGTGCGAGAATGGTCAATGTCTTCAATGGCCAGATAAAGTTCATACCCATGATGCTCTCTTGCTCCGCAGTACTCTGTACCACGATCGGTCAATATTCTTAAGACACGAATATCTTGCTCTTCAAACCAGGGAATGACTTGATCATTCAGCATATCCGCTGCTACCAACGCATTTTTCCTATCGTATAGTTTGACAAAAGCTACCTTAGAATAAGTATCGATCACTGTCTGTTGATAAATGCGTCCCACACCTTTAATAGTACCTACATAATAGGTATCTTGAGCTAATAAATAGCCTGGATGTTCAGTTTCAATTTCGCCATGCGCTTCTTTTTCTTCCTTGGCTTTTTCAAAAGCTTTTAGTTGGTCCTCTGTTAATATCATTTCTTCCTGAGCCATTTTAGCTTCCAATGCTTTGAGACGTTTTTGAAAGGTCTCAAGATTGTATCTAAGCCAAACAGAGCGCACACCTCCTGGCGAAATGAAAATCCCTTGTTTCTTAAGCTCGTTACATACTCTTAACTGGCCGTAAGCAGGCTTTTGAAGAGCAAAATCAACAACAGCTTTTTCGATAGACTCGTCCACTCTATTTTTAATACAAGGTTTTTTACGTGTCATATCCTGGAGAGCTGCTTCTCCACCTGTTTCATAAAGTTCTTTGAATCTATAAAAGCTATCTCTAGAATATCCCATCATCTTACACGCTTGGGATACATTTCCTAATGTTTCAGCTAGCTTTAAAACACCAAGTTTATTTTTTATAACTTTTTGATGAGTTGCTAAATTTGACATTTTGACACTCCTTATTGGTTTTAAGTCGCTCACTTCAACTCCCTGCTGTCACTTTTAATGAGCGACAGGGCTTCAAGCTTCGCGACTTATAAATCGTGTTTCCTTTATTTTTATCACAAATGTCAGATTAAGTCGTATCTATTACATTTTACGCTTAAATCATTATAAAGCTCTTAATTTCGTAACAGTTCAGATACCCCCTTTTTATTCAGGAGTGTTTGAATGAAATAGAAGTTAGGTAAGGGCTTCTAGCAAGCCAGCCTATCAATCGATGGCTAACAGACGAGGACTCCCTCGGATGGCATCTGCCAATGCATCCCAGACATTCCAACCCTGTTTACGTGCGGTAGAAATATAGCTGCGGATACGGCAAAAAATCCGACCTCCTTTAGGCTTACGAAAACAACCGGATATCTTTTGCTTTAACTTAATTGTAATAGATAGGACTTAATCTGACATTTGTGATAAAAATAAAGGAAACACAATTTATAAGTCGCGAAGCTTGAAGCCCTGTCGCTCATTAAAAGTGACGGCAGGGAAGTTGAAGTGAACGATTTAAACCAATAAGGAGTGTCAAAATGTCAAATTTAGCAACTTATCAAAAAGTTATAAAAAATAAACTTGGTGTTTTAAAGCTAGCTGAAACATTAGGAAATGTATCCCAAGCGTGTAAGATGATGGGATATTCTAGAGATAGCTTTTATAGATTCAAAGAACTTTATGAAACAGGTGGAGAAGCTGCTCTTCAGGATATGACACGTAAAAAACCCTGTATAAAAAACAGGGTGGACGAGTCTATCGAAAAAGCTGTTGTTGATTTTGCTCTTCAAAAGCCTGCTTATGGACAGCTAAGAGTATGTAACGAGCTTAAGAAACAAGGAGTTTTCATTTCGCCAGGAGGTGTGCGTTCTGTTTGGCTTCGATACAATCTTGAGACTTTTCAAAAACGTCTCAAAGCATTGGAAGCTAAGATGGCTCAGGAAGAGATGATATTAACAGAGGACCAACTAAAAGCCCTTGAAAAAGCCAAGGAAGAAAAAGAAGCACATGGCGAAATTGAAACTGAACATCCAGGCTATTTATTATCTCAAGATACCTATTATGTAGGCACTATTAAAGGTGTGGGACGCATTTATCAACAGACAGTGATCGATACCTATTCTAAGGTAGCTTTTGTCAAACTATACGATAGAAAAAATGCGTTGGTAGCAGCGGATATGCTGAATGACCAAGTCATTCCCTGGTTTGAAGAGCAAGCTATTCGTGTCTTAAGAATATTGACCGATCGTGGTACAGAGTACTGCGGAGCAAGAGAGCATCATGAGTATGAACTTTATCTGGCCATTGAAGACATTGACCATTCTCGCACTAAAGCTCGGCACCCTCAAACCAATGGAATCTGCGAAAGGTTTCATCAGACCATCCAGAACGAATTTTATGCCATAGCTTTTAGGAAGAAAGTGTTTAAAAATGTTGAAGAATTACAAGAGGATGTGGATAAATGGATGAATGAGTATAATAACGAGAGAACACATACAGGAAAGTATTGTTTTGGCAAGACGCCTTTACAAACATTCTTAGATGCTAAACATCTTGCACAAGAAAAGATGTTAGATAAGTTACAACTGACAGAAATAGTACCTGCCAGGTAACTCATGTTTGTCAGGTCAAGTACTGTCTAGGACAACTTAACCATACGTATATCTTGTTCGCCTTGGTTGTTGGTAAAGGGCACGGCAAAGTCATACATGAAGCGCAGCACACATTCTCGCTTTTCTTTTAGGCGGTCTAGGAGGTTTTTACCCTCCCGTTGCTTTTGCTTACCTCTTCTACCTTTAGGCAAAGGAGGTAAGCTTAAATGATAGGTAAGCCCATCAGTAATCCTCTGTGTATAGGCCTGCTCGATATGCTGTAAAACCTTTGAAGGCTAAAGCCCCTTGCTCTACATGTTTTTCTACTTCTTGCTTGGCAAAAATCAGGAGCTCCTTCATATGTTTGGCCCACTCTTCCTGCTTTTCTTCATGCATAAACGTCAATTCTCGCCAGTGAGGGGCGTTGCATAATCCATGCCGCATTTGCTTATAAGAAAAGTAAGGAAACCAATGGTCATGGATCGCTATTCCTTTAAATTGTGGTAAAATATTTGCCTCATCCATAGCTTGTTGCCCGTTTAGCATGTAGGGTGTAAAGAGTAGCCCTTGGTGAAGAAGCTACATGCAACCAAGCTAGTTTTTTCTCACAGCGGATGCCTGTCTCATTAAAGTGCAAAACTTGGGTAGCTAGCAAGTGTGCTTTTGGAGTGTTTTCAAAGGCTTCAAGTTCCTTAAAAAGCTTTTCATCGCTAGCTACACAGGTGCCAGGTGAAATACCCACATCATACACATTCTTAAAAATTTCGCAGACGCGATCTACAGGTATAAAATGTTGAGCGGTAAAATAAGCTGCCAAGGCTTGAACTCTCTTGCCATATTGTACAGGTCCTTTAACATGTTCAGGAAATGCTGCTCTGCTATTTTTTCCACAATAAGGGCATTTTTTCTCCTCCACACGATGTTCTGTTACTTGAACTTTAGAGGGAGGGATTTCATCGGGTCGCCCAAGGGAACTTCCCCCTTAGGCTCCCACAGACACGTACGTGAAACTCTCGCTTCATACGGCTCCTATTGTTCTTCAAGCTTTCCAGCCTTTTCCCCACCCCCATAAGTTCCTCGTATTTCTACTTGACTTATTGAGGTGGATTGAACAATTCAACCCCTTCGCTCCCCCTTCATTACAAAGGCTTCCTCACTACTACGAGCTGATCTGCCCCTCATACATGCTTCGATATTTCCCACTTTGTGTTCTTCACTTATATGGTTTTCTCTTAACATCATCTATGAGGTTCCCACGTTCCATACAAAAGCCTAGACTAAGTTCACGCTATCTGTATGCCGGATGCCATTTAGGCAGTAAACAGGTTGCCCCTAAATTTATCCTGGAAGAGTTTTTAGCCCCCAGTTTTGACATCATCTTTACGCTTTCGACACTTGGACCAATAGTTCACTTTCGTTCGTCTCCTTAGCCCTCACCTGATATGTTTATCATACCTTTTCCTTAACGCTCACTACCTTGGCTTTTGACCAAAGCAGCTTAAGGTGGTTTAAAATCTCTTCCTGCAAAGCGACTTCGAGGGGCCATTTTCCCTCATCTTTCATATAGTTACGCACATCTAAAATGTGCTCGTGGCACACATCGGGTCGCCCAAGGGAACTTCCCCCTTAGGCTCCCACAGACACGTACGTGAAACTCTCGCTTCATACGGCTCCTATTGTTCTTCAAGCTTTCCAACCTTTTCCCCACCCCCATAAGTTCCTCGTATTTCTACTTGACTTATTGAGGTGGATTGAACAATTCAACCCCTTCGCTCCCCCTTCATTACAAAGGCTTCCTCACTACTACGAGCTGATCTGCCCCTCATACATGCTTCGATATTTCCCACTTTGTGTTCTTCACTTATATGGTTTTCTCTTAACATCATCTATGAGGTTCCCACGTTCCATATAAAAGCCTAGACTAAGTTCACGCTATCTTTATGCCGGACGCCATTTAGGCAGTAAACAGGTTTCCCCTCAATTTATCTTGGGAGATTACACAGCCCCCAGTTTTGACGTCATTGAGCAAGCTTTCGACACTTGGGTCAATAGTTCACTTTCGTTCGTCTCCTTAGCCCTCACCTGATATGTTTATCATACCTTTTCCTTAACGCTCACTACCTTGGCTTTTGACCAAAGCAGCTTAAGGTGGTTTGAAATCTCTTCCTGCAAAGCGACTTCGAGGAGCCATTTTCCCTCATCTTTCATATAGTTACGCACATCTACGGTGTGCTCGTGGCACACATCGGGTCGCCCAAGGGAACTTCCCCCTTAGGCTCCCACAGACACGTACGTGAAACTCTCGCTTCATACGGCTCCTATTGTTCTTCAAGCTTTCCAGCCTTTTCCCCACCCCCATAAGTTCCTCGTATTTCTACTTGACTTATTGAGGTGGAATGAACAATTCAACCCCTTCGCTCCCCCTTCATTACAAAGGCTTCCTCACTACTACGAGTTGATCTGCCCCTCATACATGCTTCGATATTTCCCACTTTGTGTTCTTCACTTATATGGTTTTCTCTTAACATCATCTATGAAGTTCCCACGTTCCATACAAAAGCCTAGACTAAGTTCACGCTATCTTTATGCCGGACGCCATTTAGGCAGTAAACAGGTTGCCCCTAAATTTATCTTGGAAGAGTACGCAACCACCAGTTTTGACGCCATTGAGCAAGCTTTCGACACTTGGGTCAATAGTTCACTTTCGTTCGTCTCCTTAGTCCTCACCTGATATGTTTATCATACCTTTTCCTTAACGCTCACTACCTTGGCTTTTGACCAAAGCAGCTTAAGGTGGTTTGAAATCTCTTCCTGCAAAGCGACTTCGAGGAGCCATTTTCCCTCATCTTTCATATAGTTACGCACATCTACGGTGTGCTCGTGGCACACAAAAGCCTTGCGTATCCACTACAATGTGCCTTTTACGCCCCTTAACCTTTTTAGCTCCATCATAACCTGCGAGCCCCCCCTTTCTACTGTTTTAACTGACTGGCTATCGACAATGGCAGCGCTGGGATCGAGGTTCCTCCCTATTATAACTCTTAATTTTTTCCTTAAATGATGATTAATTTTCTCAAACAAATGTGCGTCTTTCCACTTCTTAAAGTAAGTGTAAACCGTTTTCCAGTGAGGAAAATCTTTGGGTAGATAATGCCATTGGCAACCGGTTCTTAAGACATAAAAAATAGCTTCCAATAACTCTCTTTTTGTATGTTTAATGGGTCTGCCTCCTTTGCTGTAATCCACTTCGAAGTAAATTTTAATGGCTTCCCATTCACGATCTGATAAATGATTAGGGTATGCATTGCTCATCTTTACCTCCCTTTTTTCTCAAATATTATCTTAAATAAGTTGTTTTGTATCAACCTATTAGATCTTTGATGAAGTAGGTGAATAAGGCAAAATAGGGGGTTTTAAGACATCCTCTTATAGTGATTTAAATTTTATATTTCTTATCATCGACATATACTTAAAAAAGAGTAATCAATGGTTTGGCAAGAGTAGAAGATTTGCTTAAGTTTGCTGCCACGATCTTCTTAAAATTAGCCCAAA
The DNA here is from genome assembly GCF_000648235.2 of Neochlamydia sp. S13. Lineage (NCBI taxonomy): Bacteria > Pseudomonadati > Chlamydiota > Chlamydiia > Parachlamydiales > Parachlamydiaceae > Neochlamydia > Neochlamydia sp. S13. Next base: position 43,094 of record NZ_AP017978.1, read on the forward strand.
AGGTTTCAATAAGGTTTAAATCTAGAGAATAAGGCGGTAAAAATAAAATCTCACACCCTGCCTTTTTGATAAGCTCATGAGTGGCTTGCGATTTATGGAAGGTAGCATTATCCATAATCAGAACTTGCCCCGCTTTAAGCTAGGTATCAATATTTTTTCTAGCCAAAAGTTAAACAAAAGAGAATTACAAGTACTTTTATAACAAAAAGGAGCTAAAATTTTAGACTTCTGTTTAGCTGCTATAAAGCTTTCCCTAGCAAATGAACGACCTGCTATAGCACTCTAAATCTTTTCTCCTCTAGATGCTCTTCTTGCATGCTGGCGCTGTAAGTAGGCATTTATCCCGCTTTCATCTATGTAAACTCTATTTTCTTCCGGAATATTTTCTAGCTTTGGTCTAAATTCTTCTCGCTTATTCTCATCTCTTTCCTTGTAGAAGGGTATCTTTTTTTTAAAGTGATTTTTAGTCTTTTACAGGCATAAAAAACTGCAGCTATTATCACTCCGAATGCCTCAGCTATTTCTCTTAAGGTATGCATCGAGAGTTTGTTTTATATACGCCTTTAGCTTTTCACTATCAATTTTACTGAAGCTCTGCCGTCTTTTTTTAAGAGCTAGACAACCTTGTTTTTTCGTAAGCGGTCACGGGGTCTGTCGATTATTTTCTGATAAGTAAAACAATTTCTAGAGTTTATATTTACTTAATCATATATTGAATAGTATGCAACCTTCATACGAGCAACTATTTAAAGAGAATGCAGAACTAAGGGCTGAGACTATACAGCTAAGAGCTGAAAGTGTACAATTAAAAGCCTTAGTGAATAGACTAGAAAAAATAATCACCAAGCTTGAAGCGCGCATTGCCCATCTGGAGGCACAGCTTAATCAAAATTCCAAGAATAGCTCCAAGCCACCGTCCACCGATCAAAAAGCTAATCGTTCAATTACACCAAAAGCAGGAAATCGACCTTATCATCCTGGTGCTAGCCGTCAACTGCTACCTGCTAGTGCAGTTACCTCGCATGATGTTCGTAGTGTAAAAGTTTACCCACATTGCCACTCTGCCATGCGTGCAACTGATAAGGTTCTTTCATGGTAGCAGATCGAGCTTCCTGAAATTAAACCTTTGGTGCATCAAATCGATCTAGTGACGAGCAAATGCCCTTGCTGCCATCTAGAAACACGGCCTGAACTTAAAGAAAATGAGCAATTCTTGCTCGGTCCTAGGCTGGAAGGCTTTATTAATTTGCTGATGGGGCAATATCGTCAAGGGCATCGTGCCGTGCGCACCATGATTAGTGCCCTGTTGCCTAATGTGGTTTTAAGCCAAGGTCTTATTTCTAAAGTTAAAGCTCGCACCGCTGCCTTACTTTTTTCGTCTTATGAAACACTCGTTAAAGCAGTTATTACCACACAGCAGCCCTTGCATCTAGATGCAACGAGCTGGCGTCATGCCGCTACTAACGAACATTTGCTAGTACTACGTGTAGGAAATGTGATTGCTTATGCATTAAGACCCTATCAAAATGGCGCTACTCTAAAGGCGCTAGTCGGCCAGCAGATTCATTGCTTAGTAAGTGATCGAGGTTTAGCTATCCATCAAATTAAGGTAAAGATCAAACAGTATTGTTTAGTTCATCTACTCCGTAATATACAGGGGCAAGCAGAACAGCCCAACATATCTTTAGAGGATACACAACGTTTAGGAAACCTATATGATGCCCTGCAAGAGCTTTTTAAAGATAAGCATCGCCTAGAAAAAGGACAAATCAGCCAGTCTACTTGGCAGCAGTATGGATATCTTAACTGGCGTTATATACAAGAAGAATTGCAAGAATTGCAATGCTGGAGTAGCACCAAGAAATTACGGAAGTTTTGTCACAAGCTTTTAAAGCAGATCAAACATTTCCGTGCTTACTTAACAGATCCTACTATTCCTATGACCAATAATGCTGCCGAAGAATCTTTAAGAAATCTAGTCATTGTACGTAAGTTATGTCCAGGCAGCCAGTCTACCTACGGCAAAAGGTGGAGGGAAGTACTACATAGCTGTATCGAAACTCTTTATCGACAAGGAAAGTCTATTCTAGATTTTCTAGCAGACGCTATCCATGCAGCTCGTATCAAGCAACCCATACCTTCTGTTATCTAAAAAACCTTTTATATCCCGTGACCGCTTACGTTTTTTCCGCTTAATCCAGTTTGTTAACGTGCGAGCTGTTACGCCAAACACCTCACTAGCTGTGGCCATTGAGCCGCCATTCTCTATATAACTTACATTCCTCAGCAAAAAAAATAATTAGGAATTTTGAAGGCTAATCGAGTAAAATGTTTTCTTTAAAGATTTAAACTAAACGACTGAAAGTTATGTAAATAGATACGCAAAACGTTGATCATTTAGGATTGGTAGCTGGAATGTGTGAGGAGATAGGGTTAGTTGACCTTATTGATCAAGCAGTAGGTAACCAGGCGAAGAATAAGCATTTAACCTATGGGCAAGCTGTTAAATGCATGATCTTGAATGGATTGGGATTTGTAAGTCGGACGCTTTACATGTATTCTGAGTACTTTGAAGACAAACCCATCGATCATTTGCTAGGTACGTCAGTCATTCCCGAACAGATTGATGATAATGTTTTAGGCAGAGCGCTGGATAAGCTATTTGAATTGGGAGTGACCGAGCTTTTTACTAAAATAGCTTTGCATACAATCAAAGTGCTTGGCATCCAAGTAAAAAGTTTGCATTTAGATGCGACAAGTTTTCACGTAGATGGAAACTATGAGAGTCTATTAGAACAGGGAGAAGCCTGCATTCGTCTAGTGCAAGGCTACAGTAGAGACCATAGGCCTGATTTAAATCAAGCCGTCTTGCAACTCATCACCTCTAATGAAGGCAATATTCCTTTATACATGCAAGCGGCTGATGGCAATAGCAGTGATAAAACCGCCTTTACGCAAATTGTTGGCGAACATCTTAAAAGCTTTCGGCAAGCCGTAGAGAATCGCTATATAGTAGGAGACAGCGCTCTTTATACTTCAGCTACCTTGCAAGTTTTTAAAGAAGAACAAAGCTTATTTGTCACGCGTGTGCCCATGCAAATCAAAGAGGCTAAAGAGCTCATATTTGAAGTGTCTTACGACAAGACGGTAGAAATAGCAGAAGGCTATCGAGCTTTTGAGAGCACCTCCTGCTATGCCGGTGTTGAACAAAGATGGGTAGTCATCTTTAGCCAAGCGGCCTATCAAAGAGAATGCCGCACTTTAGCCAAGCATTATCTTAAGGGCAGTGAAAAAGAATCTAAAGCTTTTTTTTAGTTTATAAAGCAAGAGTTTTCATGCCCCAACGATGCTAAGCGCCAATTAGATAAGTTTGCAAAAAAGCTTAAATATATACAAATTATAGAACCTCAAGTTATAGCCACTCAAAAGCATACTACATCTGGTCGACCCAAAGCTGGGCAGAAACCTTCTATATTTAGCTATCGCCTAGAAGGTACAGTAGCCTGCTCTTTGCTTAACAAAGCAGAGTTAGAGAGGAGCAAAGGATTTTTCATCTTAGCAACTAATGACATGGATGTAACCGCTTTTCCTGCTCAAGAGTTATTGAAAACATATAAGGCACAGCAAAGTGTAGAAAGAGGATTTAGATTCTTGAAAAGCCCCGATTTCCTAGTCTCTTCTTTCTTTCTAAAAAAGCCAGAAAGAATTGAAGCTCTTTTAATGGTAATGACCTTATGCCTTTTAGTCTATTCTGCGCTTGAATATAAGATTCGAGAAAAATTACGAGAAAATGGTGAGAACTTCTTAAATCAGCTTAAGAAACCTACGCAAAAGCCAACCACACGCTGGGTGTTTTTCTGTTTCCTAGGCCTACATAGTTTGACATGATTTAAAGGGTGTTTCATGCTTGAACAATATTTTGAGAGCATTTTTTCTCCCAAATTGCTATAATTTGTTTACGCCTAAATCATTATAAAGCTCTTAATTTCTTGCAAAGTTGACTATGAAACCAATCAAGTTAGATAACCAACAAGGTCGTCTTTTTAAATCCCGCTTTAGCGATGAACTTAACCCCAATCATCCTCTCATCCAGCTATCCAAATTGATAGAATGGAAGCAGTTGGAAGAAGAGTTTGATAAGCTGTTTGTAGAAAAGATAGGCCAGCCAGCTAAGCCTGTAAGGCTAGTTGTAGGGCTCTTTATCTTACAGCATATGTATGGACTTTCGGATAAAAATGTGGTGCATCGATGGGTAGAAAATTCTTATTGGCAATACTTTTGTGGGTATGAATTTTGGCATCATGCGCTGCCTATCCACCCTACTTCTTTAATTAAATGGAGGCATAGATTAGGCGAAGCTGGACTTAGCAAGATTTTACAAGGGACGATTGCAGCAGCTGTTTTGACAGGTGCAGTAAAAAAAAAGCCTTAAAAAAGTCATTGCTGATACAACCGTAATGCCTAAAGCTATTGCCTTTCCTACCGATGCTAAACTTTACTTTAAGTCTATTCAAGCGCTTGTAAAAATGGCCGATAGTAGCCAAATCACTTTGCGCCAAACCTACAAAAAGCTAGCTAAAACAGCATTGTGCATGCGTGCTCGCTATGCCCATGCCCGTCAGCTGAAAAGAGCTAAAAGAGAAGAAAAAAGGCTGCATAATTATTTAGGAAGATTAATTCGTGATTTTGAAAGAAAAACAGAAGGGCAAACTCTTGAGACAGAAAGCTCTTATCTTTTAGAAATTATCAAGCGTATTTATGCTCAACAAAGAAATGATTCTCGTAAAGTTTATAGCCTGCATGAACCCTATGTAGAATGTATTGCTAAAGGTAAAGTAGAGAAAAAATATGAATTTGGCTGTAAAGCTTCGCTAGTCATCACTCATCAAGAAGGATTAGCTTTAGATCTTAGAGCCATTCATGGCAACCCATACGATGGGCACACCCTTGAAGAAGCTATTAAAAATGCTCAAAACAACAGCGGCAAGAATATTGAAGTAGCATTTGTAGATAAAGGTTATCGAGGCCATACAGTAAAAGGTAAAACCATTTTTATCTCTGGACAAAGAAAAGGCCTTACACAGTGGATTAAGTCCCAACTTAAAAGGCGCCAAGCCATAGAACCTCATATCGGCCATATGAAGAATGATGGTAAACTGGGTCGCAACTATCTTAAAGGCTCATGGGGAGACCGTTATAACGCTATTTTATGTGGGATTGGCCATAACATGCGTTTAATCTATAACTGGCTAGTCGCTCAAAATTCTCCCAAACGTCTTTATTCAGGCTAAAAAAGCTTAATTTCTTCTTTAAATTGCTTTAAAAACCTATCTTGAAGGCTACCTCCTACGCTAAAACTCTTAAATTTTAGCCAATTTTCATTCTCACTAACAAGAATTCTTGGATTTCTACTTTTTTAGCTTATCCCTAAAAAGAAATTTACATTTTTCCTTTCTAAAACTGATGCAATGATGAAGTTTTTTAGGGTAAATCAGGTCGAACTACATATGGTCTTTATTGACCATAAAAAATTGCAAATTACCAATTTGAAAGAACGCCATAGGATTATCCTTAGATGCTTAGGGCCTCCTTACCAAAAATTCTATTATTCTGAAATGTGGTGAGAAATCATGGATATAACTCCAAGCTTTTTTTCTTAAATCGTATGAATATACCATGCCAATTGATTATACATATATCCTTAAAAAAATAAAATTTAAATGGCTATATCTTAGACTACATTCCCTTCACTTTTTTTCGATTTATTGAATAGACAAGCTTAAATCTTTAGAAGTTAAACATTTTACAATCCTCTAATAATTAGAAATTTAGGCTAAACAAGGAGTAAAGAGTTTGAATAAAAACATAATTTTTTAGGGATAAACGCACTTTTACCCTTCAGTAGCTAATGTATCCGCCTCTTGTACCCATCCCCCTCCTAAAGCTTTATAGACTTCAATAAAGGTAGTATAGGTAGCACTGCGAGCTTGAACTAAGTTAAGCTGTGCAGACAACAGATTTCTTTGGGCATCTAAAACATTTAAGTAATCCACCTGGCCATTATCATAGGCTAGCAAAGCCAAAGCAAGAGATTTTTGCAAAGCTTGCACTTGATCCTTGTGTATTCTTAAAACCTCTAAGCTCTTAGAATGACTAATCAATGCATTTTCTACTTCTTTAAAAGCAGTTTGTATAGTGTTATAGTAGGAAAACAGAGCTTGCTTTTCTTGCGCATGCGCCTGATCTAATTGAGCAATATAGAGTCCCCATTAAATATCTGCTCACTAAAAGTTGTACCGACTTGCCAAGCACAAGCAGCACCTTTAAAAAGCGTATTTAATGCAAAGCTTTCATTTCCATAGTAACCTGTTAAGGAGATACGAGGAAATAGGTTAGCTTTAGCCACTCCCACATTGGCATGGGCAGCTATTAAATTCAATTCGGCTTGCATCACATCTGGTCTTTGCTCTAGCACGTCGGAAGGTAATCCAGCAGGAATGGAAGGAGGCTGGGCAAGCTCTTCAAGTATTTTACCCCGCCTAATATTACCGGGATTACGCCCTAGTAAAATACATAAAAGATTTTCTTGCTGAGCTACATTAACTTCTAGTTGTTTAACAAGGCTAGCAGCAGTATCTCTTTCAGCGCTTGCTTGGGTAATAGGTAATTCAGAACTTTCTCCTTGCTCCCACTGATCTGTCATCAATTCCAAAGACTCTTGAAAGGAGTTTAGAGTTTGCTGTGCCACTTGCAATTGCTCATCATATTGACGTAAAGTAATATAGCTATTGGCTAGCGCACTTACTAAGGTAAGGATAACGGTGCGGCGCGCTTGAATTTCCCCTAAATATTGAGCTAAAGCCACATCAGAAGCAGAACCTAGACGTCCCCAAATATCTAATTCATAAGCACAAGATAACAAGGCAGAAAAACTATTTATTAAACGCAAGTTTTGCGCAAGACCTAAATTAGACTGAGCAGAAAGCCCTTGCCTTAAGGCGCTACCATCCCCCGTGATTTGAGGAAAAAGCTGGGAGTTAGTGGCCCTAAATTGGCTGTAATAGGCTTCTACCGAAGCCATCGCTGCTTGCAGAGTGTAATTATTTTTTAGAGCTTCTATAATTAAGGCCTCTAATACAGGATCGCCTAGTTGCTGCCACCAATAGATATTTGCTAAGCCACACGCCTCATGAACAGGCAAGCGCCATTTTTCAGGAACATTGACAGGTGGACGTGTATAATTTGGCCTAAAAACACAAGAGGAAACCATAAATAAGCCTATACAGGCGAGAAAAAAACGCCCGCCTTTATAAGCCTTTGTCTTTAAATTATACATTTGTCTTGTCCGATGTTTCTTTAGAAGTTTGTGTGGATAGATAGCCAGTTTTTTTTCCTCTCCAATTTGCTATTTCTTCTAATAACTTATAGAAAAAAGGAACAAAAAAAATGGCTAAAAAGGTAGCTGTTATCATTCCTCCTAAGACGCCCGTGCCCACCGAATTACGGCTGGCTGCCCCAGCTCCTTTGGCCATAAATAAAGGCACGACGCCTAGTATAAATGTTAATGAAGTCATCATAATGGCTCTTAAGCGCAGCTTTCCAGCTTCTAAAGCCGCTTCTGCTAAAGGCAGGCCTTCTTGGTGCTTGATCACTGCAAACTCTACGATAAGAATTGCATTTTTTGCAGAAAGAGCAATTAAGGTAATCAAGCCTACTTGAAAATAGACGTCATTGCTCATTCCATTCATCCACACAGCCAAAAAGGCTCCTAAGAGGCCAAAAGGCACAACCATTAAAATGGAAAAAGGCAGAGACCATTTCTCATAAAGGGCTGCCAGTATCAGAAAAACCATGAATAGACCCGCCGCCATGACTTTAAGGCCTGTGCCTACCATTTTTTTCTCTTGATAGGATTGTCCCCCCCATGAGAATGACATTTCAGGAGGCAGTATCTCTCGCGCTATCTCCTCCATAGCAGCCATGGCCTGGCCTGAGCTAAAGCCTGCCGCTGCACTTCCATTGATTCTAGCGGCATTAAAACTATTAAAGCGGCTAATCAGAGAAGGGCCTGTGCTATTACGTATATTTATCAAGGATTTTAAAGGAACCATGCTTGCATTTAAAGATCTGACATAGATCTCTCCAAGCTTATAAGGAGTGCTACGGTAAATATCTTCTGCTTGAATATAGACGTTATATACGCGGCCAAACTTGTTAAAATTGTTAACGTATAAAGAGCCCATCATGGCTTGTAGAGTTTGATAAACCTCAGCAATGGAGACAGCCATGCTTTTAGATTTTTCACGATCATAGGAAAGAAAAAACTGTTTAGCCGTAGCGTCAATATTGGTAGAAACACCCCTAAGAACAGGGCTCTGGTTAGCCTTAGCAACAATTTCTTTTGCGTATTTTTCCAAAGATTCGATATTACCTGAAGATCTGGACTGTACCCAAAATTCAAAGCCGCCCACACTGCCAATGCCTTGAATAGCAGGTGGATTGAAAGGAATAACCACCGCCTCTTGCAAAGCTGCATATTTAGGAGCTAACTGCTGCAATAAGGCTGGAGCCGCTTGGTTTTTGCCCGTCCGCTCACTCCAATCTTTGAATACGATAAAATAGCTAGATTGGTTATTTCTATTTAAACCATCTAATAATCCAAACCCATCTAAGGCGACAACATCGGTGACAGCAGGATGAGTCTTCGTTAGGCTATCTATCTGGCTGGTTACTGCATCGACGCGATGTAGGCTAGCCCCATCGGGCAACATGCCGACTGCCATGATATAGCCTTGATCTTCGATAGGAATAAAACTAGAAGGTACTAGTTTATACATAAAACCTACGCTTGAGCAAACTATCACAAAAATAGATAAAGCCAATAGAGGATTCATAAGGAGTAGGCGTGCAATTTTTACATATCGATTTCCCAACCTTTCAAAAGCATGATTGAATTTAATCGTAAATTTTGAATCCTCTTTTTTATGCTTCAACAATAAAGCAGCAAGCGCAGGACTTAAGGTTAACGCGACCACGCCTGAAATCACTACGGCAATGGAAATAGTAATAGCAAACTGACGATATAGCTCGCCTGTAATTCCACCTAGAAAGGCTACGGGAATAAAGACAGCACACAGTACAAAAACAATGGCTATTACAGGACCCGATACTTCGGCCATGGCTTTTTTAGCGGCTGCTGTAGCCGATAATTTTAAAGCGCGCATATTATGCTCAACATTCTCAATAACGACAATCGCATCATCGACTACAATACCGATAGCCAAAACCATAGCAAATAATGTTAAAGTATTGATGGAATATCCTAAAACAAGCATCCCCGCAAATGCACCCACGATGGATACAAGCATAGCAAGCATCGGAATCAAGGTAGCCCGCAAATTTTGCAAGAAAAGAAGCACCACTAAAACTACTAATATGGCAGCTTCTAAAATAGTGATGGCCACTTCACGAATAGAAGCTTTTACAAATTTGGTCGTATCATAAGGGATAGTATATTCGATGCCGTTGGGAAAGCGGGTAGCTAATTCTTTCATCTTCGTTTTAACTTTATCGGCAACTTCTAGAGCATTGGCTCCATATTGCTGATAAATAGCAATGGCTGTCATCGACTTATTATTAAGCTTAGCATTTACGTCATAATTAGCAGCACCCAGATCAACTTCTGCTATATCTTTCACAAAGACCATCGAACCGTCGGCATTTGCTTTGATAATAATGTTTTCAAATTCTTCTGCCGTCGTTAATCGCCCAGTAGCTAGCATGGGTAAAGTTAGCTCAATAGGTAGAGAGGTAGGGTTTCCTCCTATCATACCAGCTGGTACCTGGCTGTTTTGCTCCCTAATAGAGTCCACCACATCGGACGTAGTAATTCCCAATTGCGCCATGCGATCGGGCTTAAGCCATATGCGCATCGCATAATCTCGAGCCCCTATAATGCTGACTTGGCTTACTCCAGGAATCAACTGTAATTCAGTTACCACATTGATGGTGGCATAATTACTCATAAAAATATCGTTATAACGGCCATCCGGGGATTGCAAAGCTACAAATAAAAGGATATTAGGTGTCTGCTTTTGTACGATTACACCCTGGCGTTGCACTTCTTCGGGTAATTGAGCCAACACCTTACTCACATTATTATTGACATCAATTTGTGCTTTTTTAGGATCAGAACCCACTTCGAAATACACATTTAAAAGATAATTGCCTGAAGATGAATTTTGGGAAGACATATAAATCATATTCTCCACCCCATTGATTTGCTGTTCTAAAGGAGCGGCCACGCTATCAGCAATTGTTTGGGCCCCCGCGCCTGGATAATAGGTGGAAACTTGGATAAGAGGAGGAGTAATATTGGGGTATTGCTCAATCGGCAAATTCATTAAAGCAATGAAACCGGCAAACATTATAATAATAGACAAGACGCTAGCAAAGATGGGGCGGTCGATAAAAAAGTTGGAAATTTTCATCCTTTATTCCCCTATTGGGGGCAAGATGAGCTCTTGCTTGTGACTCTTATCCACCTTAATTTCCTTGGTGACTTTGATGGGGCTGCCTTGTCCCACTTTGTTAATACCATCAACAATCACTTGGTCCCCCTCTCTCAATCCCTCTTCTATAATCCAGTAATCACCATACCAATCTCCCACGATCACATTTTGTATGGCAGCTTTCCCTTCTCTTACGATGTAAACATACATCCCTGTTTTACTTTCCAAAAGGGCTTTTTGAGGAACATAGATGGTGTTAGGTTTAATAGCCCCTTTAACATTAACGCGGACAAATTGACCCGGCTTAAGAATAAGGTTAGGATTGGGAAGCTGGGCACGCATCGACAAAGTGCCTGTTTTTTGATCATATGAGGGAGCAGAAAAGTTAACTTCACCTCGAGAAGGATAGCGACTTCCATCAGCTAATATCACCTCTACCCCATAATTTTTATCCTTTGGTAACACTAACGTACGATTTTTAACCTCTTTATCTATTTTTAAAATCTCATTTTCAGAAATACTAAATGAAATCCAGATAGGATCCAAAGCGGTGATAGAAGTCATTAACTGATTAGAGCCAGGGGAAATAAGAGCGCCTTGACGATAGCTTGATTTTCCAGAAAGACCGTTAATAGGAGAAGTTAGGAGGGTATAGCTTAAATTAATTTCTGCCACCTTCAAAGCAGCCTCTGCTGCTTGCACGCTAGCTTGGGAAGCTAATAAATTGGCTGTAGCCTCATCTAAATCTTTCTTACTGACGGCATGCTTGGCATACAAAGGTGTTAAGCGTTCTACAGTTTGTTGGGCATTCCATAAAAGCGCTTTTTCTCTAGCTAGGTTTCCTTTGGCTTGTTCAACAGCAGCTATAAAAGGAGTTTGGTCTAATTTGAAAAGCAGCTGCCCTTTTGTTACTTGAGCCCCCTCTATATAGGCAATCTCTTCCAAGTAACCCTCTACTCGCGCGCGGATTTCAACCTGATGAGAACTTTCGGCATAGCCCACCGATTCGTAAATCCAAGGAATAGTGTCTTTTTGAATAGTTAGAGCACTGACTTCTACAAAAGGAGGAGGAGGCAAGGATTTTTCACCTCCGCATGAAGCAGCTAGCAAAAACATTAAAGCTATTAATAAGAAGGGGCGTAAAAAATTTACTTTCATCATAATCTATCATCTTATGGGCTAATCAAAATTTTTATCTTGTACCAGAAGATGAAAATGCAAACAATAAATTTTATCCTTACATTGACTTTTATACTTTAGCGCGTTACACTCACCCCCTTAAACATGTATTCTTTATAACCTATGGCTTTCCATGATAAATTTAAAAAAGGGAGTTAATTGGTCTCCCACTATTTTTCTTATTATCTTCCAGGTAGCATTAATTATCTGGCTTCCCTTTTATTTTTATTATAATAGGCCTACTTTGTCGATGGTGGCGGCAAGTGTGGTGCTTTTATATGCTACTGGCTTAAGCATTACGGGAGGCTATCATCGGTTTTATTCTCACCGCTCTTATAAAACAAATTTTTTTCTAGAATGGCTTTTACTGTTTTTTGGATCCATGGCAGGCCAAGGCAGTGCTCTACGCTGGTCTTATGATCATCGCCTGCATCATGCATTTGTAGATACTGACAAGGATCCTTATTCTATCCAAAAAGGTTTCTGGTACGCTCACTTCCTATGGATCATCGAGAAACCTCAACCTATCAATCCTAAAGTAGTTTCTGATTTAATCAGTAATCCTTTAGTTGTCTTCCAACACCGCTTTTATGTATTTTTATTTATTTTAACCAATTCATTAGTTTTCCTCAGTTTAGGGTGGTTTCTAAATGATTATATAGGGGCTTTAACCTTCGCCGTAGGAGTAAGATTATTCTGCCTTTATCATTCCACCTGGTTCATTAACTCTCTTGCTCATACCTGGGGAGACCAACCCTTTTCCCAAGAGCATTCGGCCGTTAACAATTATATAATTTCTTTTTTGACTTTTGGAGAGGGATATCATAACTATCACCATACCTACGCTAACGATTATCGCAATGGTATCTATTGGTATCAATTTGACCCTACTAAATGGCTGATCTGGTTACTTAGCAAATTAGGGTTAGCTTATCATTTACGTAAGACAGATAAGTACACCATTAAAAAGCGAATGGTGACAGAACATGCCTACTTGCTTCAAGAAAAATTAGTTAAGTCGTGGGAAAGCAAAAGGATAGAATGGGAGCCTATCATTAATGAATTAGCTAGTAACCTAGTCAGAAAGATGACAGATTTTTCCCAGCTTAAGAGCCGTTATAGAGAGCTAAAAACACAGTGCACCGAGGCTCCCTTATTAAAAGAGATTAAAAAGGAAATGAAAGCATTACAAAAAAGCCTTCGTCAAGACTGGAAAAAATGGTGGCAGCTTTCTAAAACAATAATGTCCCATGCCTAAAGGAAAAGAAGCTTTGAATGCGGCATGTAGGTAACGCTTTCAAAGCTTTTCAAAGGAAAGAAGTCTATAAAGCTTTTGGTTTATAGGTAAATAGATTCAATTATAAAGCTTTCTTTTTTTATCCCTGCTTCTAACTTATCTTGGATTTTATTCTTAGTCTCTTGCCAGAGTGCATTATTTTTAGCGGACATCTCATTCAAATAGGCTTCTGTTTCTTTGTAAAATTTATTTAACTCACAATAGAATTGCTGATGATCTTCTTGAGTTTCAGACTCGGCAATATTTGGAGTAAAGGAAGGAGCTACCTTGATCTCATGCTTTATCCATTGGATAATCACCCGAGCAAGATCAATGGCTTGATGCTGCAAAGGGATCTCTCCTTCATCATAAGGATCAATAATAACACTGTGATCTTCTTTGGTACGGACATTGCCAGGAGATAAGTCCGCAATATAATAGTCCGGGTTAGCAAATATTTGAGAGAACACATCCTTTATATCTTTAAAAGCGGTTTCTCCGGCAATATATTCATAAATGTAATATCCTCTCTCCCAAATATCCTCAATGTTATAAATATGCGCCACAGATATTCCTTTCATCTGGGGAGTCAAATTTAGCAGTTTTTTATAAGCCCTTTCAGTAGTAATAATCGATTGCTTTCTCTTCATTTCACTTAAAGTATCATCTCTTAATATCTTAATCACCAGATCAACATTTTCTACTTTCCATACATGATGAAAATCTCCATGCCCTAGATAAGTTAAGATTAATTTCTCTCCTTTTTTAATCAATATTTTCCCCACTTTATCCTCTAAGTCAGGACCCTCATAGAGCAGACCTTTTTTATCATCCGACAATAGCTCCAGGCTAGGTTTTACTAATTCTTGCTTGTAGTAAGAAAGAGGAAGAAGAGCACTTTGAGCTAAAGCATTTTGTTTTTTTTCCTCTTTGGGAGGAAGTGAAAATTGCAAGCGCTGGGGCTCCTCAGAAACTTTACCCGCGCTAGGAATGGAAAAAAGTTTTCGAGCCAAAACAGAGCTTTTTGAAAACATAGCAGATTTAGTGCCAGCAAATGGTGAGGGAGGAAGGGAAGAAGAAGTACCAAAACCGATCTTTAGCGCAGGCTTATTCTGAGGTAAAGCTGGCTCGTCAAGGTTTAATTTACGCTGCTTACAATTTGCGCTATCCCCATCTTTTTCATCATCATTAAGTTCTTCGATGGCTCTTGATCTTTTTGTACAACGAGTGAAAGGTAGATTTTCAGGCTCGTTTGAAGAAGCACCAAAGCCTAATGTTATCCCCAGCCTGGTTTTGGGTAAAGGAGTATCCTCCTGCTCAAGTTTGGGTAATTTAAAAGGAGGTAAAAGTAAATCCTTTTCTTCATTTCTAGGATGTTTTCCTCTAGAAGCGCTATTTCTACTCGGCGTGGGTGGTGGCTGCTTAGGCTCACGGGGGGGCGAAAGATTTTTGAGGTAAGGATCGTTAGGGGAAATGTTCATTTTATCTCCATATTAGTAATAAGTCTATATTTATGGAAAATATTATAGTTAAATACCTTAAAAAATTCAATATAATAAAAAAATAAAAGTTAATATTGTTTAAAAATATATTTTTATAAATAAAAAAAACAAAAATAAGCCTGTGAAATCCTTCCAACATTTTTATATTGACGGGATAAAAGGTGATAGGATATAAGGTTCTCTTGCTTAACTAAGGTGGCATGGCCAAGTGGTAAGGCAGAAGCCTGCAAAGCTTCGATCCCCAGTTCGAATCTGGGTGCCACCTTAATTTGTTAAGCTTTCAAGCTCTCTCTTAACTTTAACTCATTTTTAAAATCCCTTTACCTTCTCTCCTCGAGGTATTTAATTTGTTATACCTAGTTGCAACGCCGATCGGTCACCTAAAAGACATTACCTTAAGAGCAATTGAAACGCTGCAAGCCTGCGATTATATCTTATGTGAAGACACACGTCATAGCCTAATTCTACTTAAACATTATGAGATTCATAAGCCTTTAATTAGCTTTCATAAATTTAATGAAGCTTACAAAGAAGAACAAGTTATACAGGATTTAAAAAACAACAAAACCATCTGCTTAATCTCAGATGCCGGTACCCCTGGTATTTCTGATCCAGGCGCTCGCCTGGTTAAAAGATGCCTACAAGAAAATTTAAAAGTTTTCTCCGTTCCCGGCGCCTGTGCAGCCATAAGCGCTATCTGCATTTCAGGATTGGAGACTAGCCACTTTTTATTCTATGGCTTTCTGCCGCGTCCACAAGGCGCCTTAATAAATGCTCTTTCAGAAATTTTAAACCAACCTTTTACCTCCATTTGTTATGAATCACCTGAACGTATTCAGAAGGTATTAGAAGCAATCCATCGTCTAGATGCTCATCGAGAAGTGGTTATCGCCCGAGAGCTGACCAAAAAATTTGAAGAAGTAGTACGCGGAACAGCCCAACAATTAATCGCCCGCCATTTAGAGAAAAAATTCAAAGGTGAAATTGTGTTACTCATTGCTAAAAATTCTGGTCCTTCTTATGAAGAATGGGCCGACATACCGATTGAAGAACATGTCTTTAGGCTTCAGCAAGAAAATGCTATCTCTTTACAAGAAGCCATCAAACAAGTCGCCACCCTGCGTTCTATCCCTAAACGACAAGTTTACAATAAAATTCATCATCCTAAAAAACTTTAGTTTTTATTTGATTTTTTTACCTTTATACTCTACAGTACCCACTAAAAACTGCTTTATTTAATTAAAGCAGTCCAAACATAAAGGAGAAAAAGTGGTAAAGTTTTCATTTAAAAAAATGATAGCCTCTCTGTGCTTCGTGCCCTGTCTTGTTCTAACACCTACAAGTGCCCACGCTGTGATTGCTAGCGTAAAAACCTTTGGTATGGCAGCTACAGGCATTGCTTACCCTCAAGATGCTCAAGCAGCTGTTTTTAATCCCGCCGGGATGGCTGATGTGGGAGATCGCTATGATCTAGGATTTGAAGTAGCCCGCACCTCTCGTCAAGCTACAGTTAGGGGTAATCTTTCGCCTCTTCCAGGTGTAAATGGCAAATTTGATGCCAATCATAAGGCAAAATATGCTTACAACGGCGATTTTGGTATCAACAAAATGTTGGGAAACAACATGTCGTTAGGCTTAGTTGTTTATAACCGCAACTTTAGCAAGACCAAATATAAACATGCATTACCTTTATTTGGCACTTCCAAAGTGGGCATGGAATATGCTCATGAAACCATTTCCCCCACATTCTCCATCAAATTACTAGAAAAACACAATTTTGGTGTGTCTCTTAATTATATGATTCAACGTCTATGGGTTCAGGGATTACAAAATTTTGCTAAAGAAGCATTTGGCGTAGGCATTTTCAGCAAATTTCCAAGATATGTGACGAACCATAAATATAGCTATTCGCAAGGGATAGGCTTTACCTTCGGTTATAGATGCCAAGTGGCAGATAGATTAAGCGTCGGTGTCACCTATCAGCCAAAAACTTACATGAGCAAATTCAAAAAATATAAGGGTTTCCTAGCAGGAAAAGGAAGGCTTAATATCCCTCAAAAAATTGGGGCAGGTTTTGCTTGGCGTTTACTCCCCTATGCAACCTTAGCCTTTGATGTCGAATATATCAATTGGCGAAAAGTAAAAGCCCTTCACAGGCCTTTACAAGACAACTTAACTGCTCATAAGCTTGGTGCCCATAACGGTACCGGTTTTGGTTTCCGAGATCAATGGTTTTACCGTTTAGGCATAGATTACGAACTTACCGAATGGTTGACTGTTCGTGCTGGGTATCGCCATACTAGAGCTCCTATCAAGCGTTCTCAAACAGCTGTCAATGTTTTGACTGTTGACACCATAGAAGATTACCTTACATTAGGTGCAACCGCTTGTCTTGATTCGAGTAATGAAATCTCGATATTTTATGGACATGGTTTTAGCCATAAGATTAAGGGTAAAAACTCTATTCCCCCTTCATTTGGCTTAGGAGAAGCCAATATTAAACAGGCTGACGATGTAGTTGGCATCTCTTGGGGCCATACCTATTAGACAAGTTTAATATTGCAATAAATTAAATACTTAAGGGCTAAAACTTCTGTTTTAGCCCTTTTTTATTTAATGCCCTGTTTTAAATTCTTCTGAGGCAAAAGCTTGCGATCATCTCTAAGAAGGCGCCCCCACACTCCTCTTTTTGATAAAATGAAAGCAAATTCAAAAAAGGAAGGGCATCATGCGTGGAAGCTATCCTGATGATTTAAAGTGATAAAGAGTGGGAAGAAATCAAGTATATTTTCTCTGTTTCCTATGAAAAAGAAGGGAGGCATTGTAAATATTTTAAACGAGACTTAATCTAGATGCTATTTTTTATGTGAACCATACAGGATGCCAATGGAGACATCTTCCTCATGATTTTCCTCTTTGGAAGAGCATGTTTAGCTATTTCTCTAGGTGGAAGCTTGTGAGAAATTTGAAGAGGTGAATGCTACCTAAGGAAGAAGAAAAGATATTAGTGGCTTTTGATAAGCGGGGAAGGTTCTCTACATCCTTGGAATCTTTTAAGCATATGATTTGTTCCTTTAACCTATTAGCTGATGAAGACGCAAGCCATTTTGCTACAAGCGAAAACGCTGCTTTATTTTATCTGGAATATTTTCCAGCGGATTTTCTTTCACCTGAAGATTTTCTAAAGCTGGTAGCTGTTTCATCTCGCCAGGAAGAGAGGTAAGGTGGTTGTTGTTTAAGTAAAGACACTCCAGCTCAGAAAGCTGTCCTATCTCGGCAGGAAGAGAGGTTAGCTGGTTGTTATCTAAGTAGAGCTCTTGCAACTGAGACAGCTGCCCTATTCCGGCAAGAAGGCCAGTAAGCTGATTGTTTTTTAAGTAAAGCACTTTTAGTTGCGATAGCTGCCCTATCTCTGCAGGAAGAGTAGCAAGCTGGTTACCTTCTAAGTGAAGATATTCTAGCTGAGAAAGCTGCCCTATCTCTGCAGGAAGAGTAGCAAGCTGGTTACCTTCTAAGTGAAAATATTCTAGCTGAGAAAGCTGCCCTATCTCTGCAGGAAGAGTAGCAAGCTGGTTGCCTTCTAAGTGAAGATATTCTAGCTGAGAAAGCTGCCCAATTTCCGCAGGAAGAGTGTTTAGCTGGTTGCTGCTTAAGTAAAGCTTTTGCAGCTGCGATAGCTGCCCTACCTCTGCTGGAAGAAAGGTTAGTTGGTTATTACTTAAATTAAGCACTTCAAGCCGAGAAAGCCGTCCTATCTCTGCGGGAAAGGCGGTGCGTTGGTTATTACTTAAGTTAAGCACTTTCAGTTGCGATAGGTGTCCTATCTCTGCTGGAAGGGAAGCAAGCTGGTTGCTGTTTAAGTAAAGCTCTTGCAGCTGAGAAAGCTGCCCTATCTCTACAGGAAGAGTAGCAAGCTGGTTACCTTCTAAGTAAAGCTCTTGCAGCTGAGAAAGCTGCCCAATTTCCGCAGGAAGAGTGTTTAGCTGGTTGTATTCTAAGTTAAGCATTTCCAGTTGCGATAGGTGTCCTATCTCTGCTGGAAGGGAGACAAGCTGGTTGCTGCTTAAGTCAAGTTTTTGCAGCTGCGATAGCTGCCCTAACTCTGCAGGAAGGGAGATAAGCTGGTTGCTGCTTAAGTTAAGCGCTTGCAGTCGAAGCAGATGGCCTATCTCTGCAGGAAGGGAAGTGAGCTGGTTGCTGCTTAAGTAAAGGCCTCTTAGCTGTGATATCTGCCCTATCTCTGGGGGTAAAGAAATCAAGCCAGTTCCTGTTAAATTTAAGCTCGTAATATTTTTGCCATATCTTATGATCCACTCTCTAAACAGCTCTCCTTTCTTTTCTAAAGGCAAATACTTGATTTTTTCTTGGTCTAAGTATTTCTCTCCACCAGGAATTTTTTTCCACACTAACAGGCGATTAATATTCACCAGATAAGAAGAGTAATTAGTCAGAGTAAGATATCTTTTTTCCTCGGTTATCCATTTAAATTCTAATTCTAAAGGTGAAAGAGAGCTAGCTAGAGTGAAGGTTTGTTTAAAGATGGCATTTACCTTTGCTGTTTTGGAAAGCTCTTCTTCTAGCTTATAAATCCTATCTAGAACAATAACCTGCTTAGCAACATCTCCTTGAGGAACATGCACTTTACTTATTTGCCAATAAAGAGAAGGCATGACCTCGTTAGTTAGCAGATGGCGCCATCTTCCACATACGCTAAATAAGGAAGGGCTAGCACAAGCCTTTAAAATAGGGACTAGTATTTCATTAGGTAAATGCTCAATGTTGGCAGAAGAGCTAGGGTTCATTGTATAGCCTCTTTAATTGTCATGCATATTTTCAATCGTTTTTTAGGCAATATATAGAAAAGAACACAAAACATACAAGAAAATATTAGAAACAAGACCCTTAGCCTTTAAGTTTGGAAGTAGTGAAATATCAAATGGGTGTAAGCAGAAGTGTTGGCAAAAACAAGATAAGGAAGGATGAATACATACTAAAAGCGTAGCAAAATGAGATTGCATATGCTCGAATAAGTTAATAATGTAGTTAATCGATTAAAGAAGCATCCTAATCTTTTAGAATCCATTAGAAATTTATTAGGTATTACCGCAGAAGTTAAAGGGATTGAAGGAGCGGATGATGCTGAATTTGCTCTTATTCTCGAGGTTTAGAGGCTTAAGGAAAAAATGCGTTGAGGATTGGGAAAGCATCAAACAAAGGGGCCGGAAGCCAAGGATCGAAAACTACAATTAAGACAATACTCAAAAAAAGCTAAGTTGTTACACAACATTTGGGGTAGTAGCTATGGAAGAGAAATGCTTTTTACAAGCAGGAAAATTGATTAAGCCCTTTTCGCTTTCTTCCCAGATTAGATGTAGAGGGGTATTCTTTACTATTAAAGTGAGCGATAACCGACGTTGGAGCAAATGTAGCATTTGGAAAAGTAAGGGGAAAGATGAAGAAGCATGATGGAGTTGGAGCTTCTTCTATGAGTAGGTTGATCACCCATAAATATGCAAGCAAAATAGCTAAGCTAAAAAAGAAGCGTCGATTCAAAAAGCAATCATTATCAGTAAAACAGATGGGAGTATAGTGCCCATCATTTTTTGAGCTCAAAGAATGGTTAGAAGAGAGTAAAGAGAAGTTAAAAACTGGAAAATGCCGAAATGTTTTCAAAGAGATTGAAAATAAGTTCAACACTCTAGATCAATCCGAGCAGGAGAATGGTTTAATAAGATGTTATAGATAGATGGAAAAAAGATTGGATAGGATGAATTATAAAAGTACTTTAGATAAAGGTTTACCGATTGGTTTAAGGCGAGATAGAAAATAGCCTTAAGGTATGCCAAAAGAGACTGAAAAGAGCGGAAGCGTGGCGAAAGATAGAAAATGCTCATGCAATGCTGAACTTAAGAATAGGTAGATTAGATGGTCTCACTGGGAAGCTTACTGGAATTCTTATAAAGCTGCTGCTTAGAAAAAATTGCCAACAATTTTGTTTATACCTTCCGAGAGACTCCAATAAGCTTTTTACTTGCCACACTACTTATGATTTTGCTATGTTGATTAGACTTTTCAACTGGAGATTCTAGCTATGGCCTTCCATCCACATAAAGACCTTAAATACATTCTACACCCTTATATATTCGTGCTTAAAGAAAACCAGGGAATCCAAAATGACCTTTTCGATTATTCACTTTGGATGATGCGTATTTCTCCTGAAACTATACGTTCTCCAAAAGGCGTTGAAGGGAAAAAAGGAATAGTGGGGGACGATTTTGATGCTTTTCAAGCTCATTTAAATTTTTCTTCTCTTCTATAAGAGATTTAGAAAATTGAATTTTCAAGGATAAACTTTGACAGCTAGCACTCTTTTGATTGAAGTGCTAAAAAATTCTAAAACTCCTTGCAAACTTTTCTCGATTCCTATATCTTTTGGTTTTCAAATCAAGGTAGAAAAATGAATTTAACTTCTGCGATTCATCGCCTAGCAAGCTTACTGGTTGGTAAAAATAGGCGTACAGGCAATTTTTTATTTTCAGCTTTTCTAGCTAGCAAATTTAGCAAAACCTATCTTCGCTCGCCGAGTGAAATTAAAACTAGAAATCTTGGTAATTTACAGGGCTTTTTAAAAACTAGAAAACCCCCTTAGAATAGATCTGCCTTTTGATAAATGGGTCTCTATCCTTAGAAAGCTGAAAAAGCAACCAAAATTTAGGCTAAGCTGACATGAAGGTTACTATAATATCTACCTTACAAGGGTAGGATAAAGTATTTAGGATTGATAGATTAACAAGTGAATGGATTCAGTTTATCTACTCCCCTAACTCTATAATAGACAATTAAAATAAACTTATTTTGTATTTTAAATAACTTGTACAATTCGTTGACAACAAGGAGTAAAGAACAATGTCTTCTGCACCAAAACAAATTATATTTGAAGAAGAAGCTCGCGAAAAGCTACTTGCGGGTATTAAAGAACTTTCCACAATTGTAGCATTCACTCTTGGACCACGGGGTCGAAACGTTGGCTTAGAAAAATCCTGGGGAGCGCCTACCATCACTAACGATGGAAGTACGATTGTCAAAGACATTAGCTTAAAAGATCAGTATAAAAACATGGGTGTTTCCATGGCTAAAGAAGTCGTACAAAAGATGAAGGAAACCTGTGGGGATGGAACTACGCGTGCCACCTTACTTTTAGGAGCGATGGTAGAAAATGGCATTAAATTAATTGCTTCTGGAGCAAGCCCTATTAGTGTGAAACGAGGGATTGACAAAGCTGTTGAAGCAATTGTGAACGAAATAGATAAGCAAGCTATCTCTGTACAAAGTGATCGGGAGATACTTTCTATTGCCAATGTGGCAGCTTCTGGCGATGAAGAAGTGGGCAAAATGATTGCTGAAGCCATAAAAAAAGTAGGTAAGAACGGCGTAATTACCATTGAAGAAGCCAAAGGGACAGATACAACTTTAGAGATGGTAGAGGGAATGCGTTTTGACCGCGGCTACTTGAGCGCTTACTTTTGTACTAACAACGACAAAATGATTGTCGAAATGGAAAATCCTCAGATTCTTCTTATCGATCGTAAAATTAATAGCATTCATGAATTGTTGCCCATCTTGCAGTCAGTAGCTACAACAGGTAAAAATCTACTCATTGTTGCTGAGGATCTGGAAGGAGAAGCTTTATCTACGCTGGTAGTAAACAAACTAAGAGGAACTTTAAAAGTAGCTGCTGTGAAAGCTCCAGGCTTCGGGGATAGACGCAAAGCTATGCTAGAAGATATTGCTATCTTAACTGGCGCAGGAGTAGTGTCGGAAGAGACAGGAATTTCCATGAAAGAAATTCCCGATCATGTTCTAGGGTCTGCCGAAAAAGTTATCATCACTAAAGAGCATACAACTATTATGAATGGTGCTGGCCAGCCCGATGCTATCCAAGCAAGAGTAAAGCAAATTGAAAACGAAATTAATAATACCACTAGTACTTATGACAAAGAAAAACTAGAAGAACGTAAAGCTAAATTAAGTGGCGGAGTAGCAGTCGTTCGTGTAGGAGCAGTGACTGAAGTCGAGCTCAAGCCCAAAAAACAACTTTTTGAAGATAGTTTGAACTCTACCAAAGCTGCTATTGAAGGTGGCATTGTGCCTGGTGGAGGGGTGGCTTTTATTCGTGCTAGCCAAATTGTCCCTACCCTTAAACTGGAAGGTGACGAAGCCCTTGGAGCTAAAATTGTGGCCACTGCCTGCGAAGCACCTCTTAAGCAAATTGTATTTAATGCTGGACATGATGGATTAGTGATGTTAGCAGAAGTACGACAAGCGGACACCAACTTTGGCTTCAACGTAATGAGCGAAAAGATTGAAGATCTAGTAGCTAGTGGCGTAGTAGACCCGGCTAAAGTCATAAAAAATGCATTAACTTATTCGGCTTCCGTAGCAGGTATTGTGCTCATTTCTGAAGCGCTTATCGGGGACGCAGAAGAAGAGGAAGAAAAACAGAAATAATAAGGGTGGAGTGTAAGTCAGATATCATATAGAATGAACTAAAATCTTCTATATCACTATCACCTACACTCCTCTTGTTTTTTCAATTTGAGCCTCCTTTTATCTAAAAATGAAAAAAAAATATCTTCTTGGTCCTTTTGCTTTTTATGCCCTTCCAGTTAGTATCATGCTCATCTGGTGGTCTCTAGCTTTTAAGCAACCTAGTGATCAAGCATCCGACCCCTGTCCCCTTTGTCCTTCCTCTAAGCCTCTACCCTCTATATTTAAATATCTCTCTACTCTCCAACGTGAAACCCTACATCAAGCGTTAAATGGAGATTACTCCATGATGAGTAAACTCATCACTGACTGGGACCATGATGCTCAAATCATGGAGCAGTATGGCTATAGGACTGTCAAACGCTTATTAAGGGATGATTTTCTAAGATGCCAACTTTTGGCAAGACAAATTAACAATAGTTCTAAAGAAGAGCTCGATCTTCTTCATGATTACTACCGCCTTTCCTCTATCCAGGATGATAATGGAAATATATTTGATTTATCGACTTCTTATAAACGCTTTCTTCCACAAACTTTTGTGGCAGCAAGCTTTCTGTTAGCGCTTAGTGAGCCCGAATTGATCGTTGCTCTACCCACTGGAATGCGTAAACAAACCTCTATTTATCCTGTCCAGGCCACCCATCTTATTGCTTTAGATGCAGACCGTTACAACACCGAAAAATTGTACAATGCTCGTCCTGATATTGCTTTTGTAGCAGACTACTCAAACCCCTCCACCCTGGAAGCCCTAAACAAACAAGGGATTCCCCTCTTTACTTTAAAACATGTTAACTCGCCTGAAGAAGTTCAAAATGCCTTGCTTCGTATCGGACACATCATCAATCGCCCCATAGAGGCTGAGCTGCTAAATTATTTTGTTGAAGCGGCTATGCTAGCTATTGATAATCGCTTTAACATGATAAGTAGCACTTTCCCTTCTACTCAACAACCCCCTAAAGTTCTTTTCCTTAAACACCATCTGACCTTTTCAACGCCTTCCTCTCATACCCTTACAGGCAAGTTGCTAAACCGTATGGGCGTTAAGCAATTATTGGGCTCTGCGGGAAATCCATCCAAGCACGCTTGGACACTACCCATTCATCACGAGCATATCAGGCAGATGGATCCGGATTATATCATTATTGCTACCTCTGATAAGGATGATAATAAGCGCAGATTCCTTAAAAAACAAATTTTTCAGCTATTAAAAGAAAAGCCAAATAAACCCATTGCTTTTGTAAATGAAGCCCTTCAAGAAAATCCTTCCCAGTATATGGTTTTGGCTTATTATGATTTGTATACAGCGTTAACGCGAGTCAATTAAAATGAATAAGCATCTGTTGTACATTATCCTTTATTTTATCCTCCTTTTATCTGTCATCCTTACTTTAACGATTGGCGAGACAGAATTTATTCAAGTGTGGAAAGATGCGTTAGCACAATTAGCAGGTTCTTCATTCTATTGGAATCCTCTTTTAGACGAAAGGCTTCCAAGGCTTATTGTATTGTTATGTACAGGAGCTTCTTTAGCTGTAGCAGGAACAGTCACTCAAGCCCTTTTCCAAAATCCTCTCGCCTCTCCTGGTGTTTTAGGGATCCCAGCCGGGGGTAGCCTACTTGTCGTGATAATTTTTATTTGTGAATTACACTACAATTATCCCTACGCCATTCCTATTGCCGCATTTATTGGCTGTTTGGGTACCCTGCTTGTAGTTTATTCTCTTTCTCGCAGGAAAGGGTATGTGGAATTAACCCATATGGTCTTAACAGGTATTGCTGTGTCTACGCTCATAGTTACTATTCAAAGCTCTATTATCTATGCTTTTCGAGATCGCTGGCATATTATACAAACTTTAACCGAATGGGAAGCAGGGTCCACCTCTGATCGTAGCTGGATGCATGTGCATCTGCAACTTCCTCTTACTCTTTTTGGTCTCTCAAGCTGCTGGCTCTATAGCAAAGAAATCAATATGATGGCCTTTGGAGAGGAAGAAGCTAAAAATCTAGGGGTAGAAGTGGATAAAATCCGTTGGCGGCTATTTTTAAGCATCTCTTTATTAATTAGCGGCGCTGTGGCCGCGGTGGGAAATATAGCATTTTTTGGTCTTCTACTCCCTCATCTTATTCGCCGCTTTGCAGGTCCTAATAACCAGCAACTGATCCCTCTGGCTATTCTTGGAGGTGGGGCCATTTTGACTGCTATGGATGTAGGATTGCGCTTTTTTTCCTTACAAGCTTTTTCTATAGGCAATATCTCAGGTATAATGGGAGGGATATTTTTTCTTTGTATTTTAATGGGAAGCCGTTATAGGCACGCTTTGTTGGGAAAAGGAGACTATGCGTGTATGCTTCTGCTAGCTTTCATTCTGACTGCTAACTTACAGGAAATTAATGCTTGAATTAAAGAATTTAACTTATAAAGTAGGCCATAAAACCCTAATCGAGAATGTTTCTTTAAAATTCATACCCGGCTTGATCTATGGTATTATTGGTCCTAATGGTGCAGGAAAAAGTACTTTGCTTAAAACTTTGACAGGTATATGGAAAGCTACGACAGGAAAAGTATACTGGAAGCACCAAGAGCTACTTTCTCAGGATAGGACAACCATTAGCCGGACTTTATCCCTCGTTCTTCAAAATCCTCAGCCCCATTTTGCTTTTAGTGTGGCTGAAATGGTGGAGATGGGCACTTATCCTCGCCACGATCTTAGGAAAAAAGAAAAAAAAGCTAAAGTTCAGTGGGCTTTAGAATTAGTCAATGGTTGGCATTTAAGAGATGAACGTATTACTGAAGTTTCGCAAGGAGAAAGGCAAAGAATTTATATTGCTCGCTCGTTAGTCACGCAATCGCCTATATTGGTACTAGATGAACCTACCTCTAATTTAGATATCAAGCATCAACTAGAAATATGGAATTTGCTGCGTCAATTATCTCAAGAAGGTAAATTAATTATTGTAGCTAACCATGATTTATATGCTACCGAACGTTTTTGTGATCAAGTAGCCGTCTTAAAGCAAGGATGTCTTTTCTATCAAGGAGCATTTGCCGCCATGAAATCCTCCTCCTTGCTTTACGAAGTGTTTGAAATAGCCCACCTATGAGAGAATCTTTAAAGGAGTGGCTTTTTTTCTTGCATGAATACCTTAAATTTTAGCTTATGATTTGATCATGCAAGCAATCTTTTATCTTTAAGGCAATAGGCCTACCATAAAACATTTGATAAAACTATAGGTTTTTAGCTTAGATTTTTAATTGCTTTTTTTTCTTTTCAAGCAATTAATATTTTTCACTTTCTATTTATGTTTTTTTATATTAAAATAACTTAATTAAACTAATATCCCTCTATTTTTTTTATTTATGAACAAGACTTTGCAAGTTACCCAGTTTGATGCTGTGACTAATCGTAACATCAATGCCTGGCTTAAAGAGGCTTATGATGAACACACCAAGCTAGCCATACAGAAGTTACTTAAAGAACATCCTGAGGAAATAGCCGATGCATTTTCTACTAACCTCTCTTTTGGCACAGGAGGCTTACGTGGGATCATAGGGGTAGGAACCAATCGCATTAATCAGTATACCATTAGGGCCTGTACGCAGGGCTTGGCTAATTACTTAAATAGCCAGCCTACCCCTGCTTCTCACCTTTCTGTATTGATTGGATACGATTGCCGCCATTATTCGCGCGAGTTTGCAGAAGAATGCGCTAAAGTTTTAGCAGGCAATAACATTCAGGTGTACATCTATCAAGATATTCGCCCCACTCCTTTAGTCTCCTTTGGATGTCGTTATAAAAAATGTGAGGCTGCTATTATGCTAACAGCTTCGCATAATCCTGCCCAGTATAACGGTTGCAAAGTATATGGAAAGGATGGAGCGCAGGTGTCACCTCCTCATGATCAACTGATTGTTAAAGAAATCAATAAAATTACCGATCTTAAGATGATTAAGTATGAAAAAGAACTCAATCATTCCCTTATAAAATGGATAAAAGATGAGATTGATCAAGCGTATTTAAAAGCTATCATGCCTTTGCAGCTCTATCCGGAAGAAAATAAAAAGGAAGGTAGTACTTTAAAAATTGTTTACACTAGCTTGCATGGAACTGGGATTACAATTGTGCCTACGGCTATGAAAAGCTGGGGATTTTCCACTATACAATTAGTGACTAAACAAGTGACTGTTGATGGAGATTTTCCCACAGTAAAATCACCTAATCCCGAAGAAGAAGAAGCCTTAAAGCTCGGTAAAGACACTCTTAAGCATGTTAAGGGAGAAATTTTAATTGCTACTGATCCGGATGCCGATCGTGTCGGCATCGTGATTAACCATCAAGGCCAAATGTATCCTCTTGATGGTAATCAGCTGGCTTGTTTATTGCTGGATCATATTTTAGAAGCACTTTCTAAGCAAAAACGTCTTCCTAAAAATGCTGCTTTTGTGAAAACTATTGTTACCTCAGAACTTTTTCAAAAAATATGTGAGAGCTATGGCAAAACATGCTTTAATGTGCTCCCAAGCTTTAAATATATAGCGGAAAAAATCCGTGAGTGGGAAAGCTCCTTGGCCTGTTATCAGTATTTGTTCGGTGTTGAAGACTCTTGTGGCTATCTCTATGCAACTTTGGCACGCGATAAAGATGCAGTCCTCACCTCTCTATTAATTTGTGAAATGACTTTACAAGCCAAACTTCAAGGCAAAACATTACTAGATAGGCTCCATGAGCTTTGGCAAAAATATGGCACTTATGTAGAAGAAATTTTTACTTTAAAATTTGAGGGTACTAACGCAGGTAAAGAGCAAATACTAAAAGGAATGAGTGCATTGCAAGAAAATCCTCCCCAAACCATTGGAGGGATTGAAGTGATTAAGATTGAAGATTACTTAACATCCCAACGATTGGATTTGAAAACAGGAAAAAGTGAAGAAATTTTTCTTAATAAATCGGAATTTTTGGTATTTTATTTAGCTGATGAGTCTAAATTAGCCATTCGCCCTTCCGGAACAGAACCCAAGATTAAGGTTTACTGTGGAGTGAGAAGGAAAAATTTTATAAATGTGGAAAAGGCTGCAGCGGAAGGAAAGAAGCATGCTCAATTTCTTCTAGAAGCCTTTCAATGTCAGCTTTATAAGAGTTATATAGCAAGAATAAGTAATGATTAGCCCCTCTTTTTCTTCCCAGCGATGCAATCTTTGTGAAGATGAATAGCAAAGCTAGTAGGAAATAACAAACTTTTCAACAGAATTAAGCTCCTTATTTTAAAGATAGCTTAAGGAAAATTTTTTATGATGTCTATAAATGTGGAAGATCCTTTTAGTTGCTTAAGGCAAAGCTTTTTAGAAATCGATCCTGCTCGAAAAAAACTACTTTTGAATCAACTCTCTTATTCTAAGCGAGAAGATCTTCTTAGAATCATTCGTCAGGGTGCTAAGGCGCAAGTTAGTAAAGAAAGTTTTCTCTTTCTAAAAAGCCAAGTAAAAAGCATTCATCATTTAACGCCTAATTTAACAAGCAGACGCAATTATTCTATTCTTTCTCAAATGCTTGCCAAATGCAAAGCCATGGTAAAGCATCTACTAGCTTTTTTCAATATTATGACTGCTATGGCTACTCACTTAGTGGCTCAAAAGATTTTGTTTAAAAATAAAGCTTCCGTAAAACAAAAACCCTACATTACTGAGCTGGCTTTTCTAAAGCTTCTTCAGGCGGTCCCCAGCTCTCAGGAAGATAGCTATAAAATCAACTTCGCAAAGTTACTAGCCGAGCATGGATATGCGGCCGAGTTTAAAAATATTGAATTTTCTGCTAACTTTCAATTTTTTAAAAATGCTGATTTAGAAGGAATTGTTTTTACCCATTGTACCCTTCGATGGAATCATTTTGGAAAATCAAGATTAGAAAATGTGGTTTTTCAGGGATGTAATTTATCGAATATATCTTTTATGAATACCTCTCTTACAAATTGCTTCTTTAATCACTGTGAAATGCGAGAAGTGATGTTTACAGCAGCCGAGCTGGATAGCACTTCGTTTAAAAGTAGCTCGCTTATTACTTGTAGTTTTGAGGACGCCACTCTACGCCAATGTTCTTTTCATAAAGTTATTATGCCAGCCACACATTTTCTTGAAGCAGTAGTCATTGATACTGCCATCCAAAAAAGCGAATTAAAGAATACCGTATTTTTTGGCAACTTAGATAAGTTTGATTTTCCTGCCAATGATTTGTCTCGTCAAAGTGCTATAATTTCTAAACCCATTACAGCTATTCTGGTCCATCCTGAGAATCGAGGGTTAAGTGTTCCCAAAGTATTCATCAAATTAGATAAGATTGCTGGCTTACTGCCTCTTCGCATCACCCTTCAACCCCAAAAACTTACTAAAGAAGCTACAAATCAAGAAGCTGACATTTTAATCAATAAAGTAGGCTCCTATCACAAAAGTAAAGCTCCTATTCCTCAACGCATCATGCATGCTGTAGCTGAAAATCCTCATCTCTACCCCAGCTGTGCCTCAATTTTAAAAAAAGCTCATACATTAGCCTCTGAAGTAGATTCTTTCTTTTTGCCTGGTGGCGAAGATATCCCCCCTGCCCTTTATGGAAGAAAACAGGAAGAGCTGACAGAATGGGATAGAGATTATCGTCGTTCTTTTCTAGAATTATCCATGATGCATTACGTCCATCATCAAGGGCTTCCTTTAATGGCTAATTGCCGAGGCTTCCAGCTAGCCAATGTTTATTTTGGAGCTCAGCTTGAGCAACATGTGGAGGGACATAACAATGTCTTACAAATATTACCTGGTGCAAAAAAATCTTATCACGGGCTTTCTTATAAAGCTTTAAAAAAGCCTATGATTAGCTTAAGCTCCCACCATCAGGGGGTTCCTACGGAATTAGCAGCCACTGAATTTATTGAGCCTTTAATAGAATATGAGGGCTTAGTAAAGGCTTCAGAAGCTAAATACTCGGGAGCAGCTCCCCTAATATTATTGCAATTTCATCCTGAATTTCTCAAAGCTCAAACTGCTCATACATTTTTTTTAGAGATCATTGATAAAGCCCTAAACTTCATCCTGTCTAAAAGAAACGATCTCTTTTGGAAAATATTTTTCGACAGTGCTAACACCCACCGCTACCGCAAAATTACCTTAGCGGCTTTAAAAAATTCTGCGAAATTTCATTAGCAAATTTTTCTGAGAGCACGCTTAGTTTTTCTTATGAGAGCCATAGAGTTATAGTCTAAAAAACTTAAATCTACTTACCAAGCCCTCTAAAAGCTGTCTTTTTACTTAAGGAGAAAGTTTCATAAAATAGGGGGTGGCATAAGGAGCATCTCAAAAGCTGATCATATGCTTTAAAAAAATTGGCTCCCTAGCCTGAAAAGAGAATCATCTGGCTAACCGTTGTCCCTCTATAAAAGCCTATTTTTTTTAAAATCTAAGATCGATTAGAAAGCTGCTTAAAAAGCCTATGATTTATTATTTTTATGAGCAACCGCCCGTTTTCTAGGGTGATTACGCTCTGGAGGGGGATTCCCTATCCAGATAGGCTTACGTCGAATATGATGGAGGACACGGCTTAAAGACTTTAACTCTTTTTCTGTCACTAAAGTAACGACAACTCCTGCACGCTCTTGGCGCCCCGTACGGCCAGAGCGATGAACATAGACATCCGGGCTATCAGAAAGTTGATAAATAAAAACATGAGTAATATTAGAAAAATCTAAACCTCTTGCCGCAATATCGGTAGCTACTAGATAACGAATTTTACCATGGCGAAACTTGTTTGTAATTATAGAACGCACATCTTGCCCCAATCCCGCATGCAATAAATCGACGTCCGCAATTTTACGTTGCAACGTCCGACAAACTTTTTCGCATTGGATTCTTGAATGGCAAAAGATAATGGTTTGCTTAGGTTTTAATTCTTCTAGTAGGCTAAGTAAAGCTTGATCCCGCTGATCGTAACGGCAATATAAAAAGCGATGCTCTATGGACTCTGGAGAGACTTCATCAGACAACAAAGAGATTTCTTGTGGAGCTTTCATATGTTTTTTTGCCATGCTACGAATCTCTTCTTGCATCGTCGCAGAAAATAATAGCGTCTGATGCTCATGGACCAGGCAATTAATGATAAAGGCCAGGTCATCATAAAAACCCATGCCCAGCATTTCATCAGCTTCATCTAGAACTAGGATATCTACTTGTGTCAAGTCGATTTGCCGGCTATAGATAAAGTCAATCAAACGCCCTGGTGTAGCTACTAACACTTGCACGCCAGATTTTAGTTTAGTTTGCTGCATGGTCGCATCTTCCCCTCCAAAAATAGCAAAAGCTTTCACTTTTTTTTCATAGCCAATTTTTTGAGTTTCAGTTGCATATTGCATGGCAAGTTCACGCGTAGGAACAATGATAAGAGCTTGTACGTGAGGAGAGTCAGGATTTACTTTATTACAAATCGGAATGGCACATGCGGCTGTTTTACCTGAGCCTGTTTTAGACAAGGCGATAAGATCTTTTCCTTGCAGTATCAAAGGGATAGTTTGAACTTGAATAGCAGAAGGTTGTTTGTATTGCATCCTTTCAAGAGATTTAAGAATCAAAGGATCTAAGTTCATATTTTCAAATAATGTCATTGGCACCGTTTTTTAATATTATTCGCAAGAATTTTTATTGATATAAAATTAGGGATAAAATGACGAAATAAAACAGCTAAGCGGTATTTCCAGTTAAAAACATTGATAGTTTTTAAGTTTTTAATTTGCTTCCATATCTGTTCAGCAGCAAATTGAGAAGTCATAATGCCCTTTTTATTAATTGCAGGATTTCCTCCTGCGCGGATTCTAAAATTAGTGTCGACCATACCTGGGCAAGCTACTAGCACCCTTATCCCTTTTGAACGCAGCTCATAATCTAAAGAATAGGACAGCTTATTCACAAAGCTTTTAGAAGCAGCATATACGGAGAGATATGGAAATGTAAAGAATGCAGCCACCGAAGAAACATTCATAATTATTCCTGTTTTATTGGCTTTTTCCATAGCTTTAGCGGCCTCAAGACTTAATTCAAGTAAAGCTACACTGTTAACCTCTAATATTTGCATCTGTTGTTCTGTAGAATAATTAGTAGCTTCATCATATAAAGCAAAACCCGCATTATTGATAATCAGATCCGGGGCTTGCTGACGAATAATCTTTACGAGAGCTTGTCTTCCTTCCGAGGTAGAAAGGTCGGCGGCGACAATTTCTACACTTACTTTTTGTCTTAAGACTTGCGCAGCTTTTTCTAACTGAACAAGATGACGACCACTTATAATTAAACGAATGCCCTCAGCAGCTAAAACCTCACAAAGAGCATAGCCAATTCCCGAGGTGGCGCCGGTCACTAATGCTAAAGAAGGGGTTGGCACTTTACGCCTCACAGGAAGGGATTGTTTCACCATGAGCTGTTTCTTTTTTAAGCTCTTTGGTAGGATATTTGACACGAGAGTGACCTGAAGCCACCAGCGTTTTAATCAATGTTTCTTTCACCATCGCTAATTCTTCAAACGTCAGTAAACAATCATCAAACTGTCCATCATCTGCTTTTTCACGAATCAAGCGGTTAGACAACTCGGATAAAGTATGCTCAGTCACTTTATCTAAAGATCTTGAAGCGGCCTCTAAGGTATCCGCAATCATAATGATGACAGATTCTTTGCTACGCGGCCTGGGTCCTGAATAGCGGAAATCTTTTTCATCCACCAGATTGATATCCCCCTCCATTTTTTCTAATTGCTTACGATAAAAATAATAGACCCGTGTAGTTCCATGATGTTCTTTAATAATATCGATGAATTGTTCAGGCAGACCTGCTTTGCGCCCCATGGCTACACCTTCACTGACGTGAGCTAAAATCACCTGAGCTGATTCTAAAGGCGTTAACAATTGGTGAATATTCATCCCCCCTTGTTGGTTTTCAGTAAAATACTGAGGAGTTGCCAACTTGCCCACATCATGATACAGCGTGGCCACCCTACAAAAAAGTCCATTAGCTCCTATGGCAGAAGCAGCTGACTCTGCTAAATTACCCACGACTACTGAATGTTGATAGGTGCCGGGGGCTTCTATAGTCAAACGGCGTAGCAGATCATTATTAGGATCCATGTACTCCATCAAAGTAACATCGGTCATGATGCGAAAAACGGACTCGAAAAGAGGTAAAAGTCCTACGACTAGGATAGCACTTAAAAGTAGAAAAAAAGCTACGCACATAATATCAGGAAAAAGAGAAAAATTCCATAAAGAATTATTATAGAAAGACATCGCTAATATTAGTCCTACTGCACTAACCCAAGCTTTGCCGCAGACTACAAATATCTCTTTACGTTTGCGCAGCGAATGAGTACTTAAGATAGCCACTAGGGCAGTGGCTAAGTTTAGAATCATAAATCCTTGCCGATCAAACGCCAGGGTCATAGTGAAAATAAAGGTTAAAAGAGCGCTTACAAAAGTGGCAACAGCTGAATTCATCAAACTACAAAGTAAAATAGCTGCAAAGGGAACGAATAGAGGATAACGAACCACTTCAATCAGATTGATTTTAGAGTTAAGTAAAAAAAACTCGGTAATCTTAGTTAATCCTAGCGTAAGGAGCACAATAGTAACAATCAGAAATAGCTTACGGTTGGAGGTCAGTATAGAGGGGCTATTAACATGAAAATAGGCTACGCAAATGCCTGTCAAAAGTAAGGTCATCACAAAGCTACCCAGCAAAGTCAAAGGATGCCATAAGTTGCGGCTTTCCCCTAAAGCTTTTTTCATGGCTTGCAACATGGCAATATGCCGAGCAGTTACTTTATCACCCTGATTTATTATCCGGCTTCCTGCACTTACATGCGTATACTTATCAGGCACTAAAGCTTGAATTTTTCTACTAATGTAGCGATAAGCGGGAAAATCCTCTTGAACTTTCCAGGTCATCGCTTGAAAATAGTCAATAATAAAATTAGCCGTTACACTTGATATAAAAGTGGGAGGAAAAGTAAATTCTTTGACATAATCCCAAACTGCTGAAGGAATGATAACATCCTCCATTTCTTCTGGGGTGTAAGCTAAATAATTTTCCGTTGATAACCCGATGTCTTGCATCTTCTGCATCGTACGGGGATCAGTAAAACGCAGTTTGAGAAGAGCTTTTTCCAGGGCATCTACCCCTTTATACATTTCTTCAAAAGTGCTTTTTTCTGAATATTTGCGCCAATCCTGATTATAGATAAGAAAATTTTCAAATTCTATTCGTCTTTGCCGTACACATTTTTCAGATAAAGCATAAATCTTGCCTACATCTTTAACCACTTCTTGTTTTAAAATGATGGTGGCTTCTTCATCATAAAAGTCAAAATCCACCTGTGTAACAGTATAGTTAGGAGCAATACTATTTAACTCAAGCACTTCTACACGAACTTCTCGAAAGTGGAGAAAAGCAAAAAAGCAAATGAAAAAAATAGTACCAATGAGTAAACGTATTCCAAAACTTTTGTCAAAAAAACCTTGCTCGCGGGAAAACTTTAACTCATTATAGTTGGCAATCTCGCTCGCTTTGTCATTCATATTATTTTATCCTAATCTTCTATAAATTCTTGTTCCCATCCTATAGTATGCTTAGTGAACCAAGAGTTACATCAAATTGCCATCATAACATATTAATTAAAATTAATCCCCATTTTTATTTGTTGCTGCACCCTCAAATCATGAGCCATGCCCTGCTGCAAAGATAAATAAGACAATTTTTTAGAGCCTAGGCCCATTAATTAGATCTGCTAACTTTTTTTCTTTCGTGTTAGCATCTCTCTTGCAGAGCCCCATTCTAGCTAATTTTTTTTTCTCACGGGTCAAGAATATCAGTTTTATTATTTATTTCTTGCAGCATATTGGCTGCTTTCTTCAGAATCAGTTACTCAATTCCTTTAGCTGCCCGATTTACCCATGCATAAGAGTAATAAAAAAAAAGTATTAGTTACCGGTGGAGCTGGCTTCATTGGCTCTACTGTGAACAAGTTACTTCATGAAGCCAGCTACGATACTGTCATTTTGGATAACTTAAGCCAAGGCAAACGCAACCGCGTAAAATGGGGAACTTTTATTGAAGGCGATATGAGTAATCCCCTTCTCTTAAAAAAGCTTTTTGCTAATCATCAGTTTGATGCCGTGATGCACTTTGCTGCCTTTATTAATGTAGGTGAATCTGTACATAGCCCCGAGAAATATTATATTAACAACGTGTCTCATACATTAAATTTATTGGAATGTATTAAAGAATTTAGTGTAAAAGCCTTTATATTTTCTTCCTCTGCAGCTGTTTATGGTTTACCCAAGGCTAACTTCATTTCTGAAGATCATCCCACTCATCCTATTAATCCCTACGGTGAAACCAAGCTTACCATTGAGAAAATTTTAGATGATATGGATAGAGCTTATGGAATTAAATCTGCTAAACTGCGCTACTTTAATGCGGCCGGTGGGGATCCTGAAGGAAAAATCAAAAATGATTTTTCTGCGTCCTCCAATCTTATTCCTATTGTTCTTCAAGCGATCCTAGATAATCGGCCTGTCACTGTCTTTGGAAAAGACTACCCTACTCCCGATGGAACTTGCTTAAGAGACTACATTCATATTTACGACTTAGCTACTGCTCATATAAGGGCCATGGAGAAATTATTAGCTGGGGGCCCCACGGAAATTTATAATTTAGGAAATGGAAAGGGATTTAGTGTACAAGAAGTTCTTCTAGCTGCCGAAAAGGTTACCAAACAAAAAATTCAAGTCATTGAAGGGCCCCGACGTCCTGGAGATCCTCCTTGTCTTTTAGCCAATGCTTATAAAGCTAAACAAGAATTAAACTGGCAGATTAAATATCCTAGCCTTGAAGAGATGATTTACCACGCTTGGACCTCTTTGGAAAAAAAATAAAGAAAATAATCACTTTGTCTTTAGATGAAAAGCGAGCCTTTTAATTTAAAGACAAATTTGATCTATCCATATTTATTTATCTATTCTTTAGGGCTGCTTCTTTCATTGGCTTTCTCCTTGCTAATTTGTATCCGACAGCTTACTCACTCACTGACTATTAAGTTTAAGATAGGCTCCTTAGGTAGTCCTTAATGCAATTCTATACTTAAATAAAACCTATCTTTAAGACAAGGGTTAGCCTCCACATGCTAAATTTTCTTTTTGGAGGATAGAGCGATAGCTTCTTTAGCCAGTAGGTTTGATCTTCTTAAAGTTTTATATTTTCTTTTTCTTAAAAGGATGGCTTAAAAGTGGCCATTTTTCTTCATACAAGAACTACACCTTAGAAGAGCTTAATTAAGTTAACGGCCCATCCTGAGAAGGTTAGTAAGAACTTTTTTTGTTTGGCACAAATTCCTCCTTCCTTAAAATTACTCCAGGCAAGTAAGATAGATAAAAAAACATTCAAACATCTCTTATGACCTCCTATCAAGTCCTGGCTAGAAAATACCGACCTCAAACTTTTGCTGAAGTTCTAAACCAAGATGCTATTGTAACGACGCTTAAAAATGCCATTAAGAATAATCGCCTTGCACAAGCTTACCTATTTTGTGGCTCTAGAGGAACAGGCAAGACTACATTAGCTCGCATTCTTGCCAAAGCATTAAATTGCCACCATCTTACTGAGCAGTTTGAGCCCTGCAATCAATGTAAATCTTGCCAAGAAATCACTTCTGGTCATTCGCTAGACGTTCTAGAAATTGATGGAGCTTCTAATCGGGGGATTGACGATATTCGTCAAATTAATGAAACTGTAGGATATGCTGCCTCAGCGGGCGGATATAAAATCTACATTATCGACGAAGTCCATATGCTCACCAAAGAGGCTTTTAATGCTTTGTTGAAAACCCTTGAGGAGCCGCCTCCTAAAGTTAAGTTTTTATTTGCTACCACAGAGGCTCATAAAGTTCTGCCTACTATTTTAAGTCGCTGTCAACGTTTTAATCTTAAACGCATCTCTCCCCTGCTCATCCAAGCAAAGCTGCGTAAGATTGCAGAAGAGCAAAGTATTCAAGTCGAAGATGAAGCCCTTCGTCTAATAGCTAACCATGCAGAGGGAGGGCTGCGCGATGCCGAATCTCTTTTTGACCAAGTTTTATCTTTTCACAATGGTTTGATTACTGCTTCCACTGTAGCTTGCATGTTAGGTATTGTAGAAAGCGACTACTTTTTCAAGTTAGATAAAGCCAGCCAAGAAAGCAATTTAGCCGTAGCTTTTGAGATCAGCGAAGAGGTATTTACCCAAGGTAAAGATATAGTTTATTTTGTAGAAAAATTAACAGAGCACTTTCGCAATATCTTGGTTGTCAAGCTCTCGGGTAAGCAAGCCCCTTTCTTGCATTTATCGGAGGAAGAGCGCGATAAATATGCAGTTTCTGCTAAAGTGTATTCCCAAGAAGCTTGCTTAATGATTTTAGACTTTTTAGTGGAAGCCCATCATCAAATTCGATTCGCTCCTTCGCCTAAAACAACTCTAGAAGCTTTACTATTACGGATTATTCGCGCTCAATCCCGAATCCCTGTAGACATTCTTGTGCGTCGCTTAGTAGATCTAGAGCAAAGAATAGGCAAAGAAGCATCTTCATTAGAAGGCTCTTCTAAAGCTGCAGCTGCACCACCTAGTGCTACACCAGCTATCTCTTCTGCGCCACCTAGTTCACCTATCAAGCCAGAAGCGCCTTCTCCTGCTCCTAAGTTAGAACCCTTAGCAGATAGAGCTGCAAAAGAAACCCCTTCATTAGCTAAAACTATTGATAAGCTTGCCTCTACTAGTGTTGATCCCACCCCTTCCCCTGCTGACTTAGGAATCGTAGAAATAGCAGAAAAGAAAGGCTTGCTTGCCAATAGCAAAGTAATAAAAGAGAAGCTAGATCCTAGCAAGATAAGTCGCTATGATACGATTATGCAATTTGCAGCCGTAGAATTAGAAGGAACCATTCAAAAAAAATTAAGTTAAGGAAATATATGGGCACAGGTTTTTCAAAGCAAAAGAAACAAGCTAAAATGCTACAGGATCAATTCTCCAAATTGCAGACTCAATTACAAGCCACTGAAGTGGTAGGAAGTGCCGGTAACGGTCTTGTATCGATCACTTTATCGGGCGAGCACGAACTAAAGCAGATTAAAATTAAGCCTGAATGTGTAGATCCTGAAGATATTGAAGGACTTGAAGACCTTATTAAAGCAGCTTATAAAGATGCTTTTTCAAAGCTTAAAGAGCAAAACCCCAAATTACCTAGCCTACCTGGTATGCCTAATTTAGGTGGATTTGGCTTCTAAAGTCATCTATGCTTATAAAATCAAAAAATTCATTTTAGGAATTCTATAAGTCTCTTTCTTACTTGCATGACAGACGAGAAAGGAAAAGGGCAAGAAAAATAAAATAAAAAAATCTAGATAGGCAAGCTATAGGATAGATAGATTTCTACTGTTCTAGATAGCTTTTGCCATCTTTATAGTCTGTTATTTTTTTATCCTGTGTTTCCTAGCAACTTCTTAAGCAATCATATAGATGTAAGGGCTACACCTTTAGAAAAAAGGGGAATACTAAAGAGATGTTTTCCTTTGAAAATAGAGACATAGCGTTAAGGTATATGCATATAAACTAACGAGTGATATTTTTTTGCCGTTTTTCTTGAAAGCAGATAAATTCCCAGGCTTTTCATATCAACTCCTCTAAAGAAGCACGAGCGAAATGTGCATAAAAAGTTTCATCCAAAAGGGCTTGTATTTCAGAAGTACTTGCTAAAGATAGCGCTTTTTCAGCTAACTTACAGCATGAGATAATGCTTGAAGAACGAATTGCCTGCTTGATTAAAGGTATATAGCGGGCAGCCACAGAAACTTCCTGGATCCCTAGTCCCATCAACAAAGGAATATATTTAGGATTAGCAGCCATTTCACCGCAAATGCTTACAGGAACATTATGCCTATTAGCTTCAATGACTACATGCCGTATTAACCTTAAGACACACGGATGCATAGGCTGATATAAATGGCTCATGGTATTGTCACAGCGATCCACGGCTAAAGTATACTGGATAAGATCGTTAGTTCCTATAGAAAGAAAATCTGACTCCCGCGCAAGAAGGTCAGAGATAATAGCTGCTGAGGGCACTTCAATCATGCATCCTAAGTTCACTAAAGAAGTAACTTTTACTTGCCTAGCAGCCTCTTGGGTCATGCGTTTAGCTTCAATTAACTCTGGTAATGAAGAGACCATAGGAAAAAGAATATTAACCTCACCAAATGCACTGGCACGCAGGATAGCACGCAGCTGGGTCATAAAAATATCTTTCTCTCGTTCTAAACTTCCTACAGCTCTAAATCCCAAGAAAGCATTTCCTGTTTGACCTGGGGAAGCTTCTATGCCTGCCTTATCACGTCCCACATCAAAAGTTCGAATAGTAATGGGCAGACCCTGCATATTTTCCACAAGTTCTCGATAAATTTCGAATTGCTCATCCTCGGTAGGTAAACGTTCCCGACCTACTAAAATATTTTCAGAGCGGTATAATCCCACCCCCTCGCCACCATATTCATGGATTTTCTTCACTTCGCTGCTAGTTTCTATATTAGCTAGAAGTCTCATTTTATAGCCGTCATAAGTTTCTATATCATGAGAGTCTGTCTGCCTTAATCGAAGACGCCTAGCATTTAACTCCTCACTTAACCTTTCATATTGGGCTAAGGTCTCGGAAGAAGGATTAAAAATTAGCTCCCCATTTCTTCCGTCGACAATCACTAAATAATCCGAGCAGCTCGACACTTCGTCAAATGCTATGTTGGTCATATAAGGAATTTCTTTAGCCCGTGCAAGGATGGCAGCGTGTGCGGTAGCACTTCCTCTTTCGGATACAATAGCCCTTACACACTTCTGGCTAGCTTCTGCAGTCTCCGCGGGGCTTAGATCTTTTACAAAAAGTATCGAGTCTGGTAAAAGCTCATCAAAAGCATTTCTTGTTTCCTTATGAAGATAGGCCATAATACGGCGGGAGATATCCTGTACGTCTTTAAATCTCTCTCGAAAAAACATATCCTCTAAGGTATCAAATTTTTTCTGATACTCTTGGATCAATTGATGGAGGATATATTCAGGAATTTTTCGCTTGGAATGGATTTGTTTGCTAACTTCTGTAATTAATGAAGGGTCAGACAATAGCTGTAATTGCGCTTCTAAAATGGCAGCCCCTTCATCCATACCATCGAGTTCAAGCTGATTTTTAATTGCCTGTAAATCATTAATGACTGATTGGACAGCCGCTTGGAAGCGTTCGGTTTCAGCCTCGACTTTATAAGCCGGAATATTTTCATCGGGAAAACTTTTTTGCAAAGTTTTTAGAAAAAAAGGCTTTCCAATAGCGATTCCACTGGAAATTACATTGCCAGTTAACCGAATTTCTTCTAGATTAGAGTGTGGCAATTTTACTCCTCAAATTGATTTTCAAATGCTTGGACAAGCCTTTCTAAAGTTTCTTTAGCATCTTCACCCACCACTTCAATAGTGATTTTAGAATTTCTCCTTGCAGCCAACATAAGAATACTAAGAATGCTTTTAGCGTTGATTTCCTCTTTTTTATGTTTAAAGGTTACATCACTTTTACTGTTTTGCAACAGTTTCACAATAACTGTTGCAGGGCGGGTATGAAGGCCCATTTTATTTTTAACTTGCACTTGACTCGACAGCTTCACGGATCCTTTTCCTTGTTTGATTTTTAGAAGAAATCATATCTAACAACTTATTATTAAACTCTTTTGCAGAATTATATCCCATTGCTTTTAGGCGATGATTAAGAGCGATGGTCTCTAATAATAATACTACATCACGACCTGGTTTCACAGGCAGCACATGATAGGGAATATTTAATCCTAGCAGATCACAGTAATTTTCCACCAAACCTACTCGATCATAAAAATGTTGATCATCCCAAGCTTCCAGCTTAACCACAATATCTATACTTTTGTTATCTCTTACACATACGGCCCCATAAAGGTGAGCGACATTAATGATACCTATTCCTCGAATTTCCATATGATGCCGAGTCAATTCTGCTCCAAATCCTTCCACATAAGAGTCTTCTCTTTTTTTAACTTTGACAACATCGTCGGATATAAGGCGATGGCCTCTTTCAATAAGACCTAAAGCCGCTTCACTCTTCCCTACCGATGAATCTCCTTTAATCAAAACCCCTACCCCAAAAACTTCTACCAATGTGCCATGGCAGGTCATACTAGGAGAAAACTCTTCACTTAATAAGAGAGTAAGCTTACTCAGCAAGCTCATCGTACTCATGCTAGATCTAAAAAGAGAAATCCCTTTATTTTGGCATAACGAGACTAGTTCTTTTAAGGGCAATAACCTTCTCGCCACAATGACAGCAGGGGTAGCAGTGGTAAGGATTTCTTTTAAGCGGTTGACACGTATTTCAGGATCTAAGTCTCTCAAATATTCCATTTCGACTCGCCCAAATACAAGGATACGCTTATAAGCATGATTTTTCATAAAACCACATAAACTAAGTCCTGGGCGATGAGACTCAGGTACCTTGATAGAACGCTTGAGTCCTTTATGGCCTGCTACAAGAACCAGGCCTAAATCATGGCCATGTTTTTGGAAAAGTTCCTCTACCTTGTAAATCATATTTGCTAGCTTACTCTTCCATGATAAAATGTTAGCTCCTCTACAAAAAGCGTAATAGCCAACTTAAAGGAGGAAAAATCTTTAAAATTTGATAGCTCTTTTATCTTTTTCAATTGAATAGAAGGATAAAGAGTTCCCATCACTAACCTACTGTTAGCCACCTGGTAGCTAATCCACAAAAAATCGAAAAAGCAGTATTTCAACAGAATCATAAATGATAATAAAGTTATACGGTTAATACTAAATTCCTTCTTTCACTAACAAAAATTTATCCTCATCTCCTACAAAAGCAGGCGAAAAGCTATGTAACGCTTTGGCATTTATCCTTCCCATTCATTCTCCAACTGTTTTTGCTTGATAAAGATTTTAATGGTAGCCGCGCTTCAAAAAAAATCCCCACAATTTTTTAAAAGCCACTAGCAAATTAAATGCTCTAAAAAATTCACAACCACTTAAGATGACCGGTAAGCAAATAATAGGATAATTCATAGCAGAACTTTGAAAATTTAAGTAGGCTAGCTCCTAATATTTTCCAGAAAAAACTTAAACTTTTTTCTAAAAAGAACGCTTGAGGAAAGCTTTCTCGGACACTAGGAACAGATAACTGAGGATGGTAATCTTTAACAGACAAATTCATCGACTTATTCCTTAAAATTGAGAGGTATTAAGGGCTAAAGGCTACATTTAAATGGCTTTCTAAATTTTTATCCTCTTTAATAAGCTGGTAGCATGGGGCTCTAATGATTAGAGAAGTGCTAGCAAATTTTTTATTTTTTTCCTTAAAAACTTTCCAATCATACTTTTACCAAATTTTTGAATTTCTTTGAATTTAATTAAGAAGGGTTTGCATTAATTATGTTAAAAAACTAAGATGAAAAGCAAATGGGTTAATTTTTTGAGCTTATTTTTATTTCCTGATTTTCAAGTACTTAGAGAACAAAGGATGGCCAAACGTGGAGGTAAACAGAGTAAGGCTAGAAAGATTAAATGTCGAATTTAAAGATTTGCAATCGGGAGATATGTCCCAGCATAATTTTGCTGAGCTTATTCTTATTGAGCATATCCCTGGAGGCACAGCCCCCTTATGTTATATTCTTAAAAATGATAAAATTTTTAGTGAAGCTCTACCAGAAAATTTTCACTACCTACTTTCTACCTTAGATAGGACAGCTTTTTACCCCATCGGCGAAGTGCTAGCCATTAATAAGCTTCATAAATATGTCTTATTAAAAGATAATAATTCAATTTCTTATAATTATTTAATTATCACTTTTAGCAACCACTACGCTTTAATTAACTATGCCTTTTTAGCGGGTATCCATACCTTGATGGATGCTCTTCGAGTACGCAAAAAAATCCCTGCGGCTTTCCCTGACCCAATTAAAGCTAGCCAACCCAAAGAACGCACTAAATTAAAAGGAACTAAAACGCTATCTAAGAATTTAAGCTTTCTTCAATCTCTTCAAAGCCTTCAGTCTCGCAAAATAAATAAGTTGAAAGATCGAGGTTTAACTTGCTCCCTTAACAACCCAAACAAGAGATTATACGAAGTTCAAATTTAATATCCTTGGTCCCTTATATTTATTTTGTAAAAGTTATCCCGCTCTTTTCTATGGCCTTTCATTTTTATTAGGAGTCTATGGCGGCTTAGGGATTTCATCTTCTAGCCTCTTTATAAATAGCCTGCTTCTAACCATCCTTTTGCTCGCTTTTGTCTTTCACCAAGAATACAAAGCTGCTGTTTTTAACTTTCTTCTTTTTTTGAGTGCTGCTTTCTATTCTTCCCTAGCCTTCCAACCTCCTCAGCTACCTGAACAAGGAGTTACTGGTACTGCGCTTATTCATATCTCTTCTTTATCCCGAAAGAATACCTTCATGGGTAAAAACTGGAGCTATCAAGGTAAGCTGCTCTCTTTTACTGGGCACGAATCTCTAAATATCTATCCTAATATTTCTATCATCATTTCTTTATTGGATCATGCAGCGCTTAATCGTCCTTTAGCTAATAAAACCTACCTTTTACAAGGTAGGCTTAAACAGTCTAAAAATGGTAAATTTATTTTCAAGCCAACTAAACACCACCCATGGTATCCTTTAGCAAATAGTTGGGGTCTAGCAGAATGGCGCTTTAATGCCAAACAAGCCGTTAATAAATATATTTCTCAAAAAATTTCTAAAAACCCTAATAGCCCTAGTAGCAGCTTTCTTTCAGGCATAACAACGGGCGAATTTGAAAATCGTCTCATGGCTTTTGAATTTTCGCGTTTCGGCTTGCAACATATCATGGCTATTTCGGGCTTTCATTTTGCCATCGTAGCAGGCATGCTGGGTTTTATTTTATCTTGGATAGTAGGACAAAAAACGAGTGTAAGTCTTCTTATGCTTTTTATGACTCTCTACTTTGCTTTTCTAGGGCCTTCTCCCTCTATAATTCGAGCATGGGTCAGCTGCATGCTAGGCTTTGGTGCTACCCTATTAGAGAAACCTCCTTCTGGCCTCAATTCTTTAGGAATAGGATTGTTAATCGTTCTTATTTTTGATCCGGAATTAGCGCTTCATATAGGCTTCCAATTTAGCTTTGCCGTGACAGCAGCCATCCTAGTCTCTTATTTTTCCTTCGACTATTTACTCCAAAAGATTTTTGCTAAGAAAACCTTTAATCAATTAATGGCCATGAATCTTTCCAATCAGCACGGCTTTATCGTTCTCACTCTCTTCCGCCAAGCATTAGCACTATCCATAGCAGTTACTTTAGCAGCCCTTCCTCTCACCCTCTATTATTTTCAAAAATTCCCCTTATGGAGTATAATTTATAATTTCTTTTTTCCTTGGATGGTAAGTCTTGCCCTCATGTTATTATTAGCTGGCTTAATGGTAGGAATTTTAAGCTCTAGCCTAGCCCAGATCATCTATAATTTTAATGAATCCTTTACCAACTTTGTCTTAGATTACGCCTATGGTATGCCCAAAAGCCTGGATTATAATATAAATTTGTTGATGAACCAGGAAATAACTATTT
Source organism: Neochlamydia sp. S13 (assembly GCF_000648235.2). Taxonomy (NCBI): domain Bacteria; kingdom Pseudomonadati; phylum Chlamydiota; class Chlamydiia; order Parachlamydiales; family Parachlamydiaceae; genus Neochlamydia; species Neochlamydia sp. S13. The sequence goes on from NZ_AP017978.1 coordinate 87,816, forward strand.
TATGGCTAGGAATATATTTTCTAGCAGGAATTTATGGACGAAATTATTTGAGCAAGCAACAAAAGATTACAAGCCATGAACTCATTTTTTAAAGATTCTGTCTGGTGCTATTGTCTATACCTATTTGCCAATTTTTTTTTAATATTTACCCTACTATCTTATAGCCCATATTCCTCACTGTTTTTTGTAAATATCTGAATATGAGAAGTTTATAAAATTTAAATTTAGGAATTAACTTTTATAAGCCCTTAGCAATCAGTAGCTTAAATTTCAGGGGAGGAATGTGGGTTATAGCGAAAAAGGCAACTCATTAGTGCGTATAAAAAGTTTAAGAGGGAAAAGATGATTTTCTTCCCGCATTTCTTGAAAAAGCTAAATTAAGCTCCTGTAAATTGGCATTTATTGTTACTGTTGTTGAATGATGGATGCCATATAGCCTGATATTAATTCTGAACGCTTCTTTAGTATATTTGATGGCTAGGCTTAAATTACCTTGTTTTTTGTAGGCTTGTCCTAGCCGGTAAGCGAGTCTTATGGCTTTATTGATATGCTCGAATGCCTTTTCTAATTTACCTTGTTTTTGGTAGATTAGACCTAAGTGGTGGTAATAAGTTACTACATGGGGATGATTTTCATCACCAATCTTAATGAAGATATCGACAGCTTGATGGACATACTCTGCCGCTTTCTCTAAATCTCCTTGATCTTGGTAGATTAGCCCTAAATGATGGTAATAAGTTGCTAAAGAGGGATGATTTTCATCACCAATCTTAATGAGGATATCGACAGCTTGATGGACATACTCTGCCGCTTTCTCTAAATCTCCTTGATCTTGGCGGAGGATCATCCCAAGATGATTGTAATTTTCAGCCGCATTACGATGGTTCCCCCCAGAATGTTTAAGATTAATTTTGAGGGCTTTTCGGATATATTCAGCGGCTTGCTTTAAATTCCCTAGCCCTATGAAAATTCCTCCTAGGTTATTGTAATCTGTTGCTACTGTATGATGATTTTTGCCAAAAAATTTACGGTCAATGGCAAGAGCTTTTTTAACATTCTCCATTGCCTTTTCTAATTCCCCTTGTTTTTGATAGATCATTGCCAGGTTGTTGTAATTTGTGACCACATTGGGATGCATCTCACCATAAAAATTAAGATTGATGTTGAGTGCTTGTTTTACAAAATCCATCGCTCTTATTACATCTTCTTGCTCTAGGTAAATCATTGCTAAATTATTATAATCTATGGCTACACTAGCAGGTTTTTCTTTAATAAACTTCTTGTCAATCTTGAGCGCTTTCTTATAATACTCAACCGCTTTTTTTAAATTACCTTGCCCATGGTAGATTAGCCCTAAATTATTGTAAGCTCCTGCTATACATGGATGATCTTCATCCACAAGCTCTCTAAGGATTTTGAGTGCTTGATTTGCATAATCTATTGCGTTTTCAAAATTTACTTCAGTCGGATAAAGCGAGATTAGATTGTTGTAAACTGATGCTACAAAGGACTTATTTTCCCTAGGAGATTTAAGAGCAACCTTACGCGCCTGATTTAAATATTTAGCTGCCAGCTTTAGACTTCCTTCTTGCTCATCTTGCTCATAGATAAGCCCTAACTCATTCAAAGATTCAAAATTTTCTGAATCTTTTTTTAAAGCTTCATGAAACCACTTTTTTGCTTCCTGATTTTGAAAAAGCCTTAAAGCTATGTATCCTTGCGTTTGGGGTGAATCATCATTTAAATCGGAGGATGAAAGATTGTTTTCATGTCCTGCTAAAAAGTCTCGCATAGCGTGGTAGAAAGGAATATAGATACGATAAATTTTTTTTATCTTCTCTAGAGCTTTATGATCTAAAGCCAATTGCTCTTTGATAAGTCTAGGGTCATCAAATCCAAAGGGTTTAATAAGAGGATTCATAGCTTCCTTTTGCGCATTACAATTAAAGTAAGTTCTAAGGCGCATAAATAAAACTATACTCATCCAGTCCTGTAACTTTTCAGCTGCGTTACTTGTTAATATTCCTTGCTTGTTTAGCTGATCAATTCTACCAAATGTATCTAAAGTTACTACTTCTTTAAGAAGGGCTAACCTATCCACCGCCAGATGGGGAAAGCGATAAAAATCAATTTTAACTTTAAAAAGCATTCCCTGCTTTTCTAAACTACCCATTCCTGGATCAAAAGCTATCATATCTTCTTGAACTAAATGTTTCTTGGCTAAATAATGGCGAAGATTAAGGCCTTCTTGATAAGGCGTATTAAGATTTTCTTGAACTTTTTGCCTATATTGCTCTGTTAATTCATTGTTGCCTAGCAAATGAGTAAAATTCAGAAGCTCCATGGGAAGATGAGACTCTTTTTCATGCCACCATTGGTCTTTTTCATCTTTGCTAATGTATTGAGCCATCTTTTCAGGAGTTTGAATAAGCTTAAATGTTTGGCGATTGCCAAAGGGAGTTTTACAACCTTTTCCTTTCGCTCCTTCACCATCAAAAGCAAAACCTGTTGGAGTTATGCTATCAAAAAAATCTATAGCTTTTAAACAAGGAATATTTAAAGCAGGAAGAATCGTCTCCCCTAAGTTAATAACTCTCAAGTGAATTAGAGTAGTCAGGCGCTTAAAGTACTTTCTATTGTCTTTACTATCTTCTTGGATTAGAATGCCAAATTCTAAATCGGAATAAGGAGTCATCTCTTCTCTAGCTAGGGAACCAAAGCCTATCATGGCATATTCGCATGGAGCAGGTTCCAAGGTAGCCATGGCTTGCTCTACAATAAGCTTAAAAAAGACTTTTATTCTTTGTACGACCTCCTGGTAGATTTGTCTTACCTCTTGAGAAGAAGGCGTTTCAGGCAAAGCTTGGATCTTCGCCTTTATGCCCGCCCTAAGCTTTTCCAATGCTTGGCGATTCCCTTCAAGTTGTTTCCTCATTACTGCAGAATCAAGCGATTTTCCTTTACATTCTCTAACCAATAAATTTTGTACGTGAGAAAGTCTATCTCTAATAATTTCTTGCCTTTCTTTAGGAGCTTTGTGCAAGGCATAATTGTAAAGACCCGCGGCTTGCAAGAGCGTTTCCGAATTTTCTTTTCTTAAATAAATATCACCTAATCTTTCTATATAAAGGCTTTCTTGGATGGGATCTTTCTCTTTAACAGCACGTTTTAAAACTTGCGTATAGGATAACTCTAGGTCTTTCATCTCCTCTTCTGGTAAAAGGTCATCGATTCCTAAGCTTTCTAAAGTTTTTTTTAATTCATTTTTAGGTGGAGAGTTAGAAAGGGGGGGATTAGAAGAGTCTCCTACCTTCGAAAAAAGAGGAGATTCTCGTTTTAAATGCTTCTGCGCATACAAAAAGTGCCCCCCTAAGTCCACAATAAAAATGTATTCGTTAGGTCTTTCTTTTTGAGGGATAGCTTTCCATTCCTGCGATCTATTCCCTTCAGGTAAGCCTTGTTCTGAAAAGATCAACCTATCATGAATCCCGCAAATCAAATGCTCTTCATTAACTGTTACTAGCCTGATAGGAATAGATAAGGCCGAGGCTAATAGATCACCTTCACCTAAGCCACTTACCCAAGTAGCTTTTCTTTTTATTTCTTCGGCTCTTTCGCTGCCGATGTGTCTAACAATATCAGCGAGTACTTGCCTTAAATAAGGAATTTTATCTTTACAATCGTCTAATAAAGGAATTTTTCTAGAAAGACAAGCATAGCTTCCTAAAAAAGCGCTAAAAAAGCAGTCTCCATCACTAGCCACCCCTTTTAATTCAAAGCCTTCTTCTTTTAGGTAAGTAGCCGCAGCATTTACTTTTGCTTTTATCGAATTACTGATGATACTAGTAGAATCCTGCCATAGAGCCACGGCTATTTGAGTTTCGTCCCACTGGCAAGAAGAAAGATCTAAAGATTGTACCTTATCACCAGGTTGCTCTTCTTCTTGCAAGCCATCTTCAAAGCTTGCTGAATAAAGCTTTTTCAACAAGTTGGTTTGTTCAGCTAATCGCTTCCATTCTTTGCAGACTAAGCTTGCTTGGCATAAGTCTTGGCATCCCAGTTTTTTAAAAATCTCCAAGCTAATTTCGGCATAAGGGCCTAATTTCAAGTAAGGCTGTTTTCTTTTTTCAATTTTCTTAAATCCAGGAAATATAAAAGGATGAATGCTTAAGGTTGGTAAATTCATAGAAATTATCTTTTTTACTTAATTTTTAATGAAAAGTTAAATAGGTATTTAGCATTATTTATAGTTTCTTGAAACAACTTTTTAGCCTGCTAGGCTGAAAAGCAGCTGTAGCAGCTACTCTTTCTTTTGCTAAGCTAGCTAACTCTCTCGCAGCCCTAATCATTCGGTCATGATTAATCAAATTCAAATACACCCTCTCTTTTAAATCAGGCAAAACACAAGGCAAGCATTTGATAACTTAGTAATTTTAAAAGTTTGTCGTTAGCTCCAACTCAAAAGAGCATTGATAGCTGATTTTCTTTCTCGTTAAGTTATTATCATAGCAGCACCTTTTACACAAAGTTATATTCTTATTCTCCAAGTCAACTCAACGCTTCCCCCTTCCCGTTGACTTACCCCGCCTCTTAAGAAGTGTGGTTGTTTTCACCTCAGATGTTGGAAAAAATGACTTGAGTTTCTGTAGGTTACTATTAATGGTTGCCACCTCAGGATGATGAATGCCATATATAACAATGCCACTTCGAAGAGCCTGCTTAGTATAATTAAGCGCTTTTCCTAACTTCCCTTGCTCTTGATAAACCATTCCCAGATCCTCACAATCTCTTAACGCACGTGGGTGATTTTCACTAAAAAGTTTAATATTAATTTTAAGTGCTTTCTTGATATATTTGCCGGCGGGCCTCAAATTTCCTTGCTCTCGATAGATGAGTCCCAAATTTTTATAATCTTCAGCTACCCGAGGATGATATTCACCGTAATGCTGAATATTAATCTGAAGCCCATGATGGATATACTTAGCTGCTTTTCCTAGTTCTCCCTGAAATCGATAAATTTGCCCTAAATGATGGCAGAGATTTGCTGCCTTTAAATGATTTGCACCATCTACTTTAAGGAAAACACCTAGTGCTTGAGTGAATGACTTAGCAGCTTGCTCAACATTGCCTTGTTCTTGATAAATTGTTCCAAGATTATTGTGAACTCTTGCTACTCTGGGATGATAATTGCCAAAAAGCTCGATACGGATTTTCAATGCTTTTTTGGCATTCTCTATGGCCTGCTCAAAATCTCCTTGTTTTTGAAAGATCGTTCCAAGATGATTGTAACTTGTGGCTACATGAGGGTGATTCTCTCCAAATAATTTAATATTTATTTTAAGGGCTTTGCGGATCAATTTAAAAGCCTCTTTTAAATTGCCTTGGCTTTGATAGATACTTCCTAGATTATTATAACGAGTAGCTATTTTTATATGATTTTTTCCTAATAACTTGAGATCGGTTTTTAAAGCTTGCTTCAAGTGCTTGGCTGCCTGTTCATAATCCTTCTGTGCATGATACATCAGCCCTATAATATTATAATTCTTGCTCATATTAAAATGATGCTCTCCATACAGCTTGAGGTCTATATCAAACGCAAGCTTGATAAGCTCTGCTCCTTTTGCTAGATCCCTCTGTTCCTGGTAGATTCGTCCTAGATTGATATAGTATATAGCTAGGCTAGAATGACTTTTGCCGTAAAGCCTGAAGCCTATCTCGAGCGCTTGCTTGACATACTTAGCTGCCTTTTCCAAGTTACCTTCTTCTAAATAGATGCATCCTAGATTGTTGTAACAATTGGCTGCCCTTAAATTATTTTTGCCATATAGCTTGATAGTCATTTTAAGAGCTAGCTTTACATAGTTAGCAGCTATTCTTAATTTTCCCTGGTTTTGATAGAAAACTCCTAAATTATTATAATCTCTTGCCACTTGAAGGCTATCTTTCCCCTCAAGCTTGAGGTCTATTTCAAGTGCTTGATAGATATGCTCAATCGCCTGCTCGAAATTTCCTTGGATTCCATCAATTATTCCTAAAGTATTTAATAGATCAGACTTTTCTGAAGTTTCTTTTCTTGCTAAGCTATACCACTTTTTAGCTTCTTCATGTTGGAAAAATCTCAGAGCTATATCTCCATGCATTTGAGGAGAGTTTTCATCTAGAAGTGATAATTTCAATCTATCCTCATCCCCTAATAAAAACTCTTTCATAGCCTGATAGAAGGGAATAAAAACATGATAGATTTTCTTTATCTTTGCTAATGTTTCCCCATCTAAGCCAAGCTGCTTTTGAACAAGGGTAGATTCGTCAATATCAAAAACCTTAATGAGAGGATTCATCATTTCCTGTTGGGCTTGATAATAGGAATAGGTTTTAAGACGCATCAGTAACGCTGTAAGCATCCACTCTTTTAACTTTTCAGCTGCTCCCTGATTCAAGGCTCCTTGATTGCTTAATTGATCGATCCTGCTATATGTATCCACGGCTGCCACTTTATTAAAAAGCGCTAGCCTATCTAAGGCTAGATGAAGGAAACGATAAAGGTCATGTTTGGTGTGGAAAAGCATGCCCTGACACTCTAGCTCTCCTATTCGTGGTTCAAAAACCATCATATCCTCTTCAACCAGATGATACCTAGCTAAGTATTGACGAAGAGTAAGGCTTCTTTGATAACAGGTATCAAGGTTTTCTTGTAATTCTTGTTTGTACTGTTCCGTTAATTTAAAAGCACCTAATAGATGAGTGTAAGTCACAAGCTCCAGGGGAAGATGAGGTTCTTGCTGATGCCACCAGTAGCCTTCTTCATCTTTAGCTATATATTGCGCCATCTTTTCAGGAGTTTGAATAAGCTCAAATGTTTCACGATTGCCATAAGGGGTTTTACAGCCTTTTCCTGCTACTCCTGCCCCATCAAAGGCAAAACCCCTTGGAGTTATGCTATCAAAAAAATCTATAGCTTTTAAACAAGGAATATCTAAAGCAGGTAGGATAGTTTCGCCTAAGTTGATAACTTTTAAGTGAATCAAAGTGGTCAGACGCTTAAAATACTCCCTATTTATTAAGGTATCCTCTTTTATAAGAATACCAAATTCTAAATCGGAATAAAGAGTCATCTCTTCTCTAGCTAAGGAGCCAAAGCCTATCATGGCATACTCACAAGGCTCAGCTCCTAAGGTATCAATACTCTGCTTTACAAGAATTTTAAAGAAAGCTTTTATCTGTTGAGAGATCTCACCATAAAGCTCTCTGACCACCTGGGGAGCCGGGGTTTCAGGTAAAGATTGGATTTGTTTCTCTATTTTACTTCTTAAATCCTTTAATTCTTGTCGGTTGCCTTCAAATTGACTCCTTAGTAAATCATAATTTAAAGGTTTTTCCTCATACAGTTGGCTAAGTAAGTTTTGAATTTTAGCAAGCTTTTCTTTAAGAAACTCCTGCCTGTTGGGGAGAGAAAGATGCATAGCATAATTATAAAGCCCTGCAGCTTGAAGAAGCTTTTCGGGGATTTTTTTAGCCAAATAGACATCCCCTAATTTTTCCGCGTAAAAGCTTTGCTGGATAGAATCATTTTCTTGAGCAGCACCTTTTAATGTAAGCGCGTAAGCATTTTCAGCTTCTTCTATTTTATCTTTCGATAAAAAATCCTCTTTTTCTAAGCATTTTTCTTTGATATAGATGAGAGGGGCAAAAGGAAGGGAAATATTTTTATTAATTGCTGTAGGGCGAAAAGCTAAGATGTTAGCCTGGAGATGATTAGAAACCTCATTCTCAAGAAGGCTGATAGAAGATTGCTCTTCAATGCCCTCTCCCTTTATCGCTTGGAAATAAAGCTCTTTCCATGTGCTAGGCTCTTGAGTAAGCTGCTTCCACTGCTTACAAGTAAGGCTTGCTAAACACAAATCTTGCAATTTTAATTCTGCAAAGGTTTTTAATCCAATCTTTGTATTTTCGATCCTGTTTAAGGAGGAAAAGATAGAATTTTTTTGGCTCGTCTTGCATGTTGATGTCGAAGGAAAATTAAGATCGAGATTTACTGCACCCATAAGCTTACCTGCTTGCCATTTATTTTTAGCATTCAATTTTCCTTCTAATACAATGTGTAAGCTTATTTATTATTTATAGTAGCCCTTTTAATTGACCTATCTAAAACCCTAACAAGCTAGATGTAAGGAAAGCCTTTCAGTCATTTGCTATTTTCCTTCTCTAGTTGAAATGTGACTAAATTTTATATTCCGCCAAGTTATTACTAGTTTCAACTACCAGTTCATTTTTTGAAGTAACAACATTTTTCTCGGCGGTTCACTTAGTTTCTTTCACTTCTAACCTTAAGGAAAAAAATCTACACCTCACCAGCTTATCTTTTAAACATTCAACATTTTATTATTTATTTACTAGGAAAGAAAGTTGTGAACCCTCTTCTATCTAAATCATACTGCACATGGACTTACTAAACCTAATGAAAATTGGAGATAAATTCTTTTATATTATGATAAAATACTTTTATTATTAAAGGATGGTTACCGTAGACTTTAAGAGGGCTTTCTAGTGCTTTCATAGCATATTTAGTGGGCTCGTCTATCGTTTATAAAATAGAGGTAAATTTATTATAAAGTCTAGCGATACTGGGATGGTTTTTCTCCAATAGGTGCTGGCTGATTTTAAGCGCTTTGTTGACATACTTAACCGCCTGCTCCAAATTTCCTTGCATTTGATAAAGCTGTCCTAAATTTTCATAGTCCACAGCACTCAGTAAATGATTTTTGTCGTGGAGCTCAAGATTAATTTTAAGGCATTGCTTTACACAAGCAATCGCCTTTTCTAGCTTGCCTTGGCTATGGTAAATTGATGCAAAGTTATTATAACATATTGCTTGCCGAGCATAGTCATGAGCTTTATCAGAAATTATGATGTAAGATTTAAGCATTTTTTTTGGCATATTTAGCTGCCTGCTTTAAATCCCCTTGTGCTTGATAAATCTTTTGCAAATGTTCGTAAACTTCTCCCAGAGAGAAATGATTTTCTCCATAAAGCTCTAGATTAAGGTGGAGGGCTTGCTTCATACAATCGGCCGCCTGTTCTAATTTGCTTTGGCATTGATAGATAATCCCCAGATTTTTATAGAAAATTGCTAACTGAAAGTGTTTTTTACCAAAGCAATTAAGACTAATATTGAGTGCTTTCTCAGTATATCTAGCCGCTTTTTCTAACCTTCCTTGTAATTGATAGATTTGTGCCAAGTTGTTGTAACGGATGGCTACCTTATGATAATCTTTACCATACAACTTAAGATCAATGTCTAGTGCTTGCCTTGCATATTCAACGGCTTTTTCTAACTTTCGTTGACTGAAATAGATCGTACTCAGATTGCTGTAATGACTGGCTATCCTAGGATGAATTTTGCTAAAGAACTTAAGATCTATATCAAGCGCTCGATTCATATATTCAGCCGCCTGTTCCAAATTTCCCTGAGCCTTACAGATTGACCCAAGATTACCATAGCGAATTGCCATTTTGGGATGATTTTCACCAAAAAGCTTAAGATCAAGGGCGAGCGCCTGCTCGGCACAATAAATCGCCTGGATTAATTTTCTATTGGCGTTATACATGCGTGCCAAATTATTGTAACGAATCGCCAGGTGAGGATGATCCATTCCGGAAACCCTAAGATCAATCTCAAGCGCTTTCTTTACACATTTAATAGCTAATTTAAGATTTCCTTGAGCTTCAAAGATATTGCCTAGATTGTTATAGCGAATAGCTATGAGTGGATGATTTTCCCCCACCATGCTATAGCCAATGGCGAGGGCCTGATTAGCACATTCCTCAGCCTTTTCTAATTTCCCTTGGTTAAGATAGATCATTCCTAGGTTATTGTAACTTCTTGTTATATGATAAAGATTTTTTTTATCCTGTTGAAGAGCAGTATTGAGGGCCCTCGTGTTAATCTCAATCGCCTTCTCTAAATCTCCTTGAACGTAGTAAATCGCAGCGAGAGTATTCCACATTTCTACGTCTCCTGAGGTGGCTTGTATGGCTAAGTTATAATACTTTTTTGCTTTTTCATGCTGCAAAAGCCTTAAAGCTATGAGTCCCTGTGTTTGAAGCGCACTATTATCTAAAACAAAAGATTTAAGAACTTCTTCATTACCAGCTAAAAAATCTTGGATAATCTTGTAGAAAGGAATAAATATACCATAAATTTTTTTTATTTTTTTTAAGGTTTTATGATCCAACGCTAAACATTTTTGAACGATTTCAGGCTCGTCAAAACCAAACGGCTTGATAAGAGGATTCATACTATCCTTTTGAGCTTGATAATAAGAATAGGTTTTAAGACGCATAAATAGTGCTATACTCATCCATTCTTTTAGCTTTTTAGCTACCTCGCCTGTTAGAATTTCTTGCTGATTTAGCTGATCAATTCTAGCAAAAGTATCTGAAGGAGCCCCTTTTAGAAGAAGAGCCAGCCGATCTATAGCCAAATGGGGAAAGCGATAAAAGTCATTTTTAGCTTTAAAAAGCATCCCTTGTTTTTCTAACATGTCTACTCCAGGATCAAAATTTTTCATATCTTGTTGTACTAAATGGTGCTTAGCTAGATGCTGGCGAAGGGTAAAGTTCTCTTGGTAGGGAGTTTCTAATATTTCTTGAACTTTTTGGCTATAACGCCCGGTTAGTTCAGGATTGCCTAATAGGTGAGTGAAAGTTAAAAGTTCCATGGGAAGATGCGGCTCTTGATCATGCCACCATCTACCCTCCTCATTTTTAGCGATATATTGCGCCATCTTTTCTGGGGTGTTAATAAGCTCAAATGTATGGCGGTTTCCAAAAGGAGTTTTACACCCCTTTCCTTCCACTCCTTCCCCATCAAAGCAAAACCCTCGAGGAGTCTTACCATCAAAAAAGCTTATAGCCTTTAAACAGGGGATATTTAGAGCAGGCAGGATAGTCTCTCCTAGATTAATAACTAGTAGGTGGAGGAGAAACGTAAGAGATTTGAAATATTTTCTAGTTGTAGGAGTATTTTCTTGCACAAGAATGCCAAATTCTAGATCGGAGTAAGGCGTCATCTCTTCTCTAGCTAAAGAGCCAAATCCTATCATCGCAAACTCACAGGGACTAGTTCCTAAAGCCTCTATCGATTGATTTACCAGATTGCTAAAAAATTCCTTTACGCTTTGAGTAATCTCGCGATAGAGCTCTCTGACCTCTTCAGTAGAAGGGTCTCCAGAGAAAGCTTGTATTTTCTTCTCTATATTATCTCTAAGACCTTTCAATAATTTGCGGTTTTTCATGAAATATGTTTGTCTCGTCTCGAGATCTGAAGATTTACTATTACAGATCTTAATAAGTAAAGTTTCAGCTTGGGATAACTTTTTTCTAGTCATTTCACAGCTTTCTAAAGAAGAAGAACAAGATAAAACGTAATTATAAAGCCCTGCTGCTTGAAGAAGTGCTTCTGCTGTGCCTTTTTCCACATAAATATCACCCAACTTTTCTATACAAAAGATTTCCTGCATAACTTCTTTGTCATAAACAGCAAGCTTTAAAGCTAGCGTATAAAATTCTTCTAATTCTTTTATTTTCTCTTTGGATAAACGCTCCTCTGTGTAATCAATAGAAAGGGTAATCTGTTCTAGATAGTTATTAAGTTTTCGAAGGTAACCATGTAATTGATGAGTTGGGTAATTTTGCAAAAATTTGATCTTGTCGACTTTGGTTTGTTTAAAAATTTGAGTACCGCTTTGAGTATTAAAAATATCCTTTAGTCCCTCATCATTTAAATCATTTCCAGAGCATAGCATACTCTTTAAAGTTCTAGGGGGCAAAGAAGCTAAAAAATCAAAAGGATTAAAAACTTCATTCTTATGGCTAGCCCTAATTTCCTGGTTTTTACCGCCAGGTTTAGCAATAGAGCTTTTTGGATAAAGTTTTTTCCATAAAGAAGCTTCTTGAATGATTTGTTTCCATTCTTTACATACAACTCTTAATCGACATAAATCTTGCTCTTTCAATTCTTTAAAGATCCTTAAGCCAATCTTCCTATATATGGCTGGATATCCTGGAGAATAAGCTAACCCTTCTTCTATTTTTCTAAATACAGGAAATATAAAATGGGGCCTATGTAAGATTTCTATATTCATTAGTTTTATTATTTCTTATAATTAATAGATATTTAAAAACACACCATCGATTATTAATTAATATAAAATAACACATATCTAATTAATCCCAAAAGAATTTAAATAAAAAACAAATAGAGGGAGAGAAATTGAGGATAATTTAATGATATTCTTTTTAGATGATATAGCCAAACTGTTAATCTATAAAGATACGTATGCGTAAGATTGTGCTTTTAAATCTTTAAAGGAAAAAAATGAAAGAAGCAGAGCTTTTAACCTCTTAAAGCTACGATCGATGTCGGCTTTCTTTTTAGGACCCCTAAAGGAAGAGACCTTAAAAGTTGGTGCTATCACTAGCTATATCTTAACATTTTCCTTAAAAAATATGGAAAAACCTGTTGACCTAAATAGCTATTTTAAGTTAAATAACTTGTTTGTTATGCGGCGATCGTAGCTCAGTTGGTTAGAGCGTTGGATTGTGGTTCCAAATGTCGCGGGTTCGAATCCCGTCGATCGCCCTTTTTTACAAGTCAAATAACTGCTGTGTCAACAATTGAAGCAATTTTCTTAGGATTCGTTCAAGGTATTACCGAATTTTTACCTGTCAGCTCTTCTGGGCACCTGATTTTAGCTCAATACCTGTTAGGCATGAATAATTTCAAAGATCTAATTACTTTTGATCTTATCTGTCATTTGGGGACGTTATTAGCCCTCTTTATTGCCTTTTTCAAAAAGATTAAAACACTTTTAACAAGTGAAAAAAAAGTGTTACACCTTCTTTTTATTGCTTTGCTGCCGCTTTTTCCTTTGGTATTTTTTCTTAAGTTCATTAAGGCTTTTTTTGATCACATTGAATATTTAGGCTATTTTTTTCTTTTTACGGCTGCTCTTATGTATTTAGGGGTGTGCTTTAGTAAAAAAACTTCTTCTGTTATAGAAATGTCGAAGCATACTTGGAAAGAGGCTTTAACGATTGGTTTTTTTCAAGCTATGGCTGTGTTCCCGGGAATTTCCCGAAGTGGAGCTACTATTTCGGCAGCACGCTTGCTAGGTTGGAACTATGAGCATGCGATCACTTTTTCCTTTCTTTTAGCTATTCCCACACTTATGGCTAGCATTATAGTCGAATTAGGACAGCTAATTTTAAAAAGAGACGAGTATAGCTTACCCGCTATCTCTTGGGCACAGTATTTAGCAGGCTTTCTCTTTTCCTTCCTATTCGGAATAATTGCCTTGCATTATCTTCAAAAGCTAGCATCTAAACGCCTATTTATGTATTTTATAGGGTATTGCCTGTTGGTAGGCATGGTAACAACTCTGTTTTTTAGAAACTTATAAGGGATCTTATGGCTAAAAAGAAAGCAGCAAAGGCAGCTTCTGAAAAAGCCCCTCCAGTGCCTATGCATAGCAGCATTTATGGAGTCGTTGCTCTTGCTTCTACGCTTTTAATATTTTTAAGCTTGGTAAGCTTTGCTTACAATGAACGCACACATCATTGGGTGGGGTTATTAGGCTATAGCATCGGCATGGTTTTTCATGGAATTTTTGGACTATCAAGCTACATCATCTGTGGCTTTTGTACATGGGCAGGTTGGAGGCTTCTGATAGATAAACCCATCCGCCATATCGGTATTAAACTCTTTTTTACTTTCTTGTTAATCCTTTCCTTCAGCATGATCTTAAACGTCGTCGAAGATCTTTACCCTTTGTTAGGCAATACCCTTAGCCAGTTTTTTTATCCTAATCTATGGATAAAGCGTCAGCGTTATCATCTGGGTGGTGCTCCTTTATTTTACCTCTATAAAGATCTACCTATCTTTAATCTCTATCGGTTTATAGGGGTCTCGGGCGTGATGGTTCTATTCACCAGTACTTTACTAGCGAGCCTGTTTTTCATTTTTAAGATTATGCCTCAAAATTTAATCTTAAGCATCTTACGCCTTTTTTCTAAAATTAAAGCTAAGCTATCCAAAAGTAGTTCAAATGCTTTGAGTGCTTTAGCTCCATTAGAAAAAAAAGAAGTAAAAGTGGAAGTGGAGGCTAAAAAAGATAGTGATTTCATGCGCTATGTTAAATTACGTATTCCTGGATTTTTGGCAAGCACGCATTCAGATAATACCTCTATAGCACAGGATCGCCCTCCTTCCCCAGAATTGTTAGCTATACGTCCAGAAATTAATTTGACTACACGTCCTTCTGTCTCTCGAAAAGAAAAAAATGAAGATCAACTTTCTTTTCAATTACCAGCGCAGCCTTTGCAAACGCCTCCTCTTCCCGCGAAAAAGAAAGAATTGGCAAATGAACAACTAGACAAAAGAGAAGCAGCCCTTAAGGCACAACGCGTGCATAATGGGGATTTTTCCGCTTATAATCTCCCCTCCTTTAATTTATTAACCAACCCAAAGAAATTTGACCAAACTTCTTTAAAGAAAGATTTAAAAAAGCAAGCTGAAGTGTTAGAAGAAACTTTGCTAAGCTTTGGCATTGAAGCTAAAGTAGGTCAAATTAATTGCGGACCTACCATCACCTCGTTCGAGGTTCATCCCGCTATAGGTGTTAAAGTTCAACGTATAAAAACATTAGAGAATGATATTGCTCTTAATATGGAAGCCAGATCGATTAGGATCATTGCTCCTATTCCCGGAAAAGCTGCTGTAGGCATCGAAGTGCCTAACCCCTCTCCTCAAGAAGTCAGCTTTAAAGATATGCTAACCACCTATCAGCAGGGTACAAAAAAGTTTCACATTCCTATCCTTCTTGGTAAAGCTGTGAATGGAGACTACGTAATGAGCGATCTAGCCAAGATGCCTCATTGCATTATCGCAGGCGCTACCGGTTCAGGCAAATCTGTCTGTATTAATACCATTGTCATGTCCATTGTGCTAAATGCTAGACCGGATGAGATTAAGCTTGTCATGGTGGATCCTAAGAAAGTAGAGCTGACCCCCTACACTCGCCTTCCTCACATGTTAGCGCCGGTAATTACCGAGCCCCATGGTGCTTGCGCTGCACTGCGTTGGATGGTAAAAGAGATGGAAAAACGCTACGAAATTTTAAAACAAACCGGTGTAAGAAACATTGAAAGCTTTAATAACCGTGTCATCAATAAAGACTTTGAAGATTCGTTAAATATCGAAGTTCCTGAAAAGATGCCTTATATTGTGGGAATTATCGATGAGCTCGCTGACTTAATGATGGTAGCCAGTAGCGACATTGAAACACCTATTGCTCGTATTGCCCAGATGGCACGAGCCATTGGTATTCATCTTGTCCTCGCCACCCAACGTCCCTCTCGAGAAGTGATTACGGGATTAATAAAAGCTAATTTTCCTACAAGGATTTCTTTTAAGGTTGCTAGCCGCATCAATAGTCAAATTATCCTTGATGAGACAGGCGCTGAGAGCTTATTAGGAAATGGAGATATGCTCTTTCTTCCTCCAGGTACTTCTCATTTAGTAAGAGCTCAAGGGGCTTTTATACGGGATGAAGATATCCACAGTGTTGTTAAATATATCTGCGATCAAGCCCCTCCTCATTATGTCATTGAGTCCTTTGATACCATCGGTTCCATCTCTATTGAAGATTCCGGTGGGTCACTAGCTTCTACGGATGCGCCCCAAGATGCTTTATATGACCAGGCACTAGATATCGTGCTCAGTACCGGCAATGCCTCTACCACTTTTCTGCAACGCAAGCTAAAAATTGGATACGCCCGTGCTGCTAGCTTAATGGACCAACTCGAATCCCAAGGGGTTGTAAGTCCTGCAGAAGGAAGCAAGCCGAGGAAGATCTTAGCAGCTAAGCAAGGCATACCAACAGATGATGATTTATTAGAGGAGGAAGAAAATTTTTAAATATTCAAATAAAAAATTTTCTTCTTACCCCCCTAACTTCCTTGCAAAGTTTAAAAGTTAGAGCTTCTAATTTTTGCTTTATCTTAAATCTTATGCTTTAATTTTTTTAGTTTATTCTTCGTCAGTATTTTCGTGTCGACGATGGGGAAGTCCTGTCTCAAGCATTTCTAGATCACTCTTAGCATAATCCTCCATAAAATTCCCCTCCGTAATATTTTCCACAAAAACAGCATTTAAATGCTGGAAATAACGGAGCTTTTTTGCTATGCGATCGCCTATTTTAGCTAAAACTTCTTCTTGGCCTTCTTTTTCAGAAGCTTCAAAGCTTCCTTCCAAACCATTTAATTGTTCTACCAAAAGTTCTTGCTTTTGTTGTAAAGGAGTAACTGCTTCTTCAGAAAATTCCTCCATCGATAAATCTTTTAAACCTTCGGCATTGCTCACTAGCTGATCTAATACATTTTCCATTTTTTCTAAAACTTGAACGGCTGTTTCCATGAGGTCTCCTCTTTATAATGTATGCATAGTTCTATGTATAATATTTGGTATTTAAATTAAACATTATGTTTTTTTAGAGACTAACCTCTTCATCTTTAGCCTTAAAAAACTTGCCTAAGGAAATGGTTATATGATAAAACGTTCCTCATATTGATTAGGTATGTTACAAATGATTGGTTTCTGTCCTCTAGCTTCAGGCTCGAAAGGCAACTGTGTTTACTTAGGAACGCCGCAACTTAAGCTTCTTATTGATGCAGGTTTAAGTGCAAGAGCCACCAAAGAAAAACTTGCCGAAATTGGGGTAGACTTTCGGGAGTTAGATGCTATTTTAATTACCCACGAACATAGTGATCATATTCAAGGCCTTAAAGTTTTAGCCTTAAAAATGGGCATTCCTGTGTTTGCCAATCATGAAACCGCCAAAGGAATTGTCGAACAATTACATGAATGTCCTAAGTTCAAAATATTTTCGACGGGCGAAAGCTTTGAATTTGGCGACCTTGAAATTCATCCTTTTAATATTCAACACGACACACTTGATCCTGTAGCATTTACCTTAAAGTTGGATGGATTAAAGCTTGGATTTTGTACAGATTTGGGATTTGTTTCCACGTTAGTCCTTCATCAATTACAAGCTTGTGATTACCTTTATGTAGAGGCTAATCATCAACCCTCTATGGTCCATGCCAGTTCACGGCCTATGGTGTATAAACAGCGCGTTTTAAGCAGAAACGGTCATCTCTCTAATGAAGCTTGTGCTGAGCTATTAAGCAAAGTTGCCCATCCTAATTTAAAACATGTCTACCTTGCCCATCTTTCTAGCGAATGCAATACGCCTGAAACAGCTCTTGGCGTGGTTAAAGATAAACTTCAAAGTTATGGAATTACTTTGGAGATGTGCGTAGCTCCCCAAGCTATGGTTAGCCAACCGATCTATTTTTAATTTTCTTTTACATCTAGCAAATAATTTTTTAATAAAATTCTTTAAATTATCTTCATTTTTCTAAAACAATAAAAAGCACCATGAAAGCCATGGGAAAGAGAGTTTAACTTTTTTCATCAGCTCCCTATCCTTTTAATGGCTATAGCTTAAAAAATTACTTCTTCAGCTAACTCTTTGTTTTTCCTTCTCCTCGATAAACAAGCGATACTGAAGCTTGATGAGTAGGATAAACCACCACATCTGCTAAATTGACATGGGGAGGACGCTTAGCCATAAAAAGGACAATCTCGGCCACATCTTCTGCTGTCAACGGTTGAATGTTTTCATAAACGGCATTGGCTTTATCCTTATCACCAGCAAATCTAACCAAGCTAAATTCTGTCTCAGCCATCCCAGGAGAAATCATCGAAACACGAATAGGAGTATTCACCAGCTCTTTCCTTAATGTATCCGTAATAGCTTTGACGGCAAATTTAGTGGCACAATATATTCCTCCTCCAGGGTAGGTATCATGACTTGAGATACTGCCTACATTGATGATATGCCCAGCATTTTTCTTAACCATGTGAGGAATAATCTGAGCACTAACATTGAGTAATCCTTTAATATTTATATCAATCATCTCATTCCAATCCTGCGTAGGCGTCTCCCATACCTTATTTAACCCTCTTACCATGCCAGCGTTGTTAATCAAAAGATCGGGCACTATAGAATCTCTTGCCAACAGACCCAATTTTTCTACCACCGCTTTTTCATCTGAAATATCCAATTCTACAGATAAGATCTCCACCCCGTATTTTTCTCGCAAAGAACTTTCAAGAGCCTGCAAGCGATCCTTGCGCCTAGCAATATTAATTAAGCTAGCTCCTTCACGTGCAAAGGCTTCAGCAAAAGCTGCTCCAAATCCTGAACTTGCCCCGGTAATCATAACTGTCTGGTTCTTAAAATCTTGTTTCATCGCGTTCCTTATGAATGGCAAATTTATTATTGAGCGTCATTTACTTTAATATCGTATTTGATTTATCGTACCCCTAAACGGGGTCTTTATGGAAGCATATCTTTATCTTTTAATGGCCATAGCCGGCGAAGTTGTAGGGACCAGTGCATTAAAAGCCTCTTACGGGATGACTAAGCTCTTTCCTTCACTAGTAGTATTAGTGGGCTATGGGCTTACTTTTTGGTCCCTCTCCATTGCTCTGAAAACCTTACCAGTAGGCATTGTGTATGCCATCTGGTCGGGACTAGGGATTGTAAGCATTATATTGATTGGGGTTTATTTTTTTAATGAAGCCTTTTCCCTGATGCATTTATTAGGGACAGCTCTTATCTTAGCTGGAGTCGCAGTATTAATGCTATTCACAGGCCCTGTCAGCGAATAAACTTAAAAAGCTATCAATCTTTCAATATTAAATAGAAAGATAGCCTAAGCTCCAATGCTAATAGACTTAAAGCAAATTTAATAGAATGCAAAGTTCAATGCATAACACTTATCAACATGAAGCAATAAAGAAAAAAAAGGAATGAAGCCTATTTTAAGCTTTCAAAAAAACATAAGAAAATGGCGCTTATGTTTTAAAGAATTAAAAGCTATCTTTCAAACCACCTAGAATGCCAATAAGGCCCCTTCCCTACAATTTTCCTCTATGGCAAACAGTCCTGCCACATTTATGAGACTGGCAGATGATGGGAGTATGGGAAAATAGCGAATTTATCGCATTAAGGCATCTCAAGAAAGTAGAAAAGAGCTTTTACCGCAGCAATAGGAATTGTCGCTAGCAACCTTGTTAGGCGGGAAAGGCGGCTCAAAAAGGCTATGTTGTAGCAAAAGAAATTAAAGGAAGGGCAAAAGATCTTTCGGCGGATACACAAGATAATCTAAGAAGAGCCCTCTCAATAAAACTCTCTCGAAATCCATCCAATCAACTCTAAACTATAAATTCCTGCGATTAGATTGAACCCTCCCAAAATCTTTTGCGCCTATGTGTTAACGATCGCCTATAATTTTGAATTGTGTTTCCTTTATTTTTATCACAGATGTCAGATTAAGTCCTATCCATTACAAATAACATTAAAGCTGGCAGTCCTAACCACCTGCCAGTTAATCCTTGTCTGTCAGTTCATGCACCGCCAGGGCATATTTAAAACCTTTATCCTTCGCTGACATGCTCTTATCCTCTATTAGAAAAAGAAGCACCACCAACATTTAGCCTGCCAATAGCCCTAGATTGGCGATTAACAAAAAACTAGATAATAGTTTCAGCTTCACCTTCCCTGCTTAGGGGAATTTTATTTTCTCTTAACACATCTTGCAGCTCTCTAAACTTAAATCCAATAGGATAACCACTTAAAGGATCCTCTTGTAGTACTTGCTTCCACTGGGCATATACGTTCCACATGTTTACATCTTCCGCCTCTTTACCCGGCCGAGGAATAGCTCCTTGGCTAATATATGAGACCGTAGAGATACCAGACATTAAAGATTTTTTCTCCTTAACCGCTTGCGTATCACCTTGTTCACCTCCTGATAAATGTTTCCCACACCCTAAAAAAACCGCTCCTAACACTGCCTCCGTTAACACATAATAATCGCCAGATTTTTCTTTCAGCGTATTGCTAATCGTAGCATTTCTTCTAAGTACGATAGGATCCATAACTCGGACACGCGGCAAAGTAATAAAAGAGCCCACCAAATAGATTTGACTTTCTGTCTCTAGCATATTTTCTATGCTGCTCGTTACAGCCCCTAACATGCTAGAGGAGAGAAGACTGGAGGGAGCATCTTGAGAAAACAACTGGGAAACAAACACTTCTATTTTTTTATGCAAATCTGTACCTGCATCTGTCTTTCTAAAAACAAGGTGCGACATTTTTTCTGAAGGGAAAGAACGCTCTTCAATCTTGACTTTAGAATAAGTGGGATCAATAGGAAGCATTTCTTCAATGGAAAAGAAGTGCCGCGACTCATATAATTTACTTATTTCTTTGCACACCTCCGTATAGTCATTTTTAATTTTATTTACCTTGGCGGTTACAATGTTTAACCTTGTTTGTTGCTCTTCTTTACTAGCTTGTTTATAAGAGGGAGAGGTTGTCATCTCAATTTTTTCAATATTTGCCCTCTCAAGTTCTTCTTCTAAGTTTAAACGAACTTTATTCTGCAGAGGCAATAAAAAATCCTTTTTCTTAATAATGCTTCCAAGTGCATAGCCTGGGTGCATAGGCAGTACATCTCTTTGACTCATGATAGCACTCATATAAGACTCCCTTGGTTTCTTTAAATTTTAAGTTAATTTAATGCGGCCAAGTTGGCCGCCAGAAAGATTAAAATTTATTAGGCTTATTTAGGTTCCTTAAGATGCTTGACCTTCCGTTTGCTTTCCTTTTGTATCTTTTTCAGGTTCCTGGGATGCTTGACCTTCATTTGGCTTGCTTTGCTCTGCCTCCTTAGCAGGAGAACTGAGTTCCTCCAAAATCTCTTTAATTTCTTCTTCGGTCAATTTCTGATAGTTAAATCCAATAGGTATTCCACAGTCAGGATCAGTAGTCATTTGGGTAGCAAAATTCTCGTAAGCTTCCATGACACTTTGAGCAGAATGAATATTTTGTTTCTCTTTTGTGGAAGTTAGTCCTCGATAAGTATTCATCACTGCGACCTGGGCATTTTCCATTTTCATACGACGCTTATAGACAACCATAGCTTTTTCTTTTTCCTTACCAGCAGCCATTATTTCTGCATCTCCTTCATCTTTTTTGCTCAATTCAAAGTTCGAAGGATTGAGATCCAAATGTTTCATGATCTCACGTTCAATAATCTCCCGTGCAAAAACAGGCATAGCACCTTGTGAAATAATTTCGATAGTTACTTTTGTGCCTGCTACGTTTCTTAATACATCATCTTCCGTTTGGATTCCATATTGGCTGGCATTGGAGTAGCCTGCCGACACTCCCCAATCCAAGAGTTTTACCCCACCCCTTGCGACAGTACTAATTTCACGCTCATTGGTGTATTTATCTAATCTCCTATTCATTTTTGACTCATTTAAGAAAGTCACAAGAGCTGTAAATGAGCCGCCTAATACCGCTTCTGTTAATAAATAAATTTCCTTGGTAACATTGTCTCTCTTTGAAATTCCATATCTATTAAGCTCTGCATCATCTGGGCTCTTCATAGCATCTAGAATAATTTTTAGCTTTCTTTTGTCATACTGGAGATCAGTAAAACAGCGCACATGGCGAGTGGTAGCAAGAGCGTTGATCACTAACACACCTTCAGCTATATCTTCCTTTTTGATTTGAGCCAAGCGTTCAGAAGCTGCGTTAGACGCAGCAATAGAGGCGCTGCCACCAAACAGCAGCCATCCCCCACCTGCTGAGGCGCTAGTAGCACTAGAGCTATGAGTAATTCTATCATGAATCTCAGAAAGCTCTTCCCTCATGTCGATGTATTGGGAACTGTAGTGAAGGCTGTCAAAACCTCGTGGCTGCACTTCCATCTGAGATCTAGCCATATCTATAGGAGATTCAACGCCCTGATAAAAATTTTCAAATATAGGAATCTCGCCGCTTTCGCTCTTTGCTAGCTTAACACTTAGCGCCGCTATAAGGTTTGTTGCCGCCGTCTTTTGACTTGTCCAACAGGTGATGAGAGGATCCCTAGAGTTACCTTGGCCTACTACATACTGCCTAGCTTTAATCTTAGCATTTAACATTTCAATTCTTTGTTCAGCAGACGTGATTTGCTCCATCATGGCTTCCTCGTTTGCCATTTTTTGAGCATACTCTTCCATTTTTATCAAAGTATCGCACCTAACGACAGAGCCCAGGGCAAGACCTGGTTGGAAGGGGATCTTGCCATTTCCGCCTCCCTTACCACTGACATGGACTAATACATGAGCGTAGCTTCCCTCTACGCCTTTTTCTGCAATTAGATGTGTATTTTCAAAAAAGCGCTTAATTTGGCTAACATCCTTCTGAGCAGTTAGTTCTGCTGGCATGCCTTTTAAGGGAAGCGGTAAGCTTTTACTTATAACATTACCCTGAGAATCTAAAAAATGAATAATAGCTGATAGGCCAGTTTGATTATTGTATAATACCTCAATTTTTTTATCATTTAGCAAAGACTTATACGTCCTAACATTCACTTCATTAAAATCGACTAAAGAAGCTAAGCCAATATTAGTAATGATACTGGCAGTGGAAGGCGCGACATTGTTAGGTCCGTAAGAAACAGGCATGGCTGCCTTGTCAGGTGATGCATTAAAATTAATAAATTGCATACTTAATCCTCCTTAAACTTTTGCATTTTGTTTTTTTATTGAGCAAAGCCTAGATCCTTGTTGCATTGCTCTTCTAATTCTTTAATATGGCTATCATAAGTTTCTATAAACTTTTTACATGTCTCTACCACTGCGCTTTTCTCTTTTCCCCTATGCTGGCCGACAACAAGTCCTGCAAATTTCCTTAAAAGCCCTGCAGTTTCTTTATGGGTTTGGATGATAATAGCAAGGTTCCTTTTTCTTTTTAAGGTCGCTTGAAGTTTCTCTTTTTCTGCTTTTTTTTCTCTTTTAAGAGACGTTGTTTTGGCTTCTATCCCCTTGTTATCTTTTAACTTTTCTATCTCCTGAATTGTATTTTTTAATCCCTCTTGCTGGGCTTTCAGCATCTTGCTTATTTGATCGGAGGCCAAACGATCACGTAATTGTTTTATCTCAGCTTCTGTCAGAGAAAGGTCTGTTTCAGCTTGCTTAATCTCATTTATTAATTGCTTTTCTTGTTGGATTTTCCCGCTGGCTGTTTCCCCGCCGTTTAGATCCAGATTCAGTTGCGCTGTTTTCTGCTCTAAAAGGTTTCTTTCTGCAGCCTTATTAATAATTGTCGCCTCATTATAATCAATATTGGGGAGACTATGAGAAATTTTAAACCAGGGAATTACATCACCCTTCCATTGAGTTTTAAAGCCGTACACAATTTTTTTTCCAGTTGGTGCTGCTTTTCTTCCTAAGTCTAGTTCATACCTATCACCTTCAACGGTGGCTTTATAATTACCGCCTACCCCCGACTGTTCAAATACTCTTCTCAAGTTCGCATCAGTAGGCACAAGTTTAAATTCCTTTTCAATCAGCACGGTATGCACCATCTCGCCTTTGTAATCTTTAGCTTTCACTTGCTCAGTCCTAATAATATCCCCTGGTAGCACCCTACGTATTTCGTTAAATGCCACCTCCCTTGCTCCAATTCTATAATATTCAAGAGTCATATCCTCTTCAGGAGCCCAAGCTACTTTCCACAGCTCTTCTATACGCGAACCTGTTGATAAATCTCGTATATCCTTATTTAGTTGGGCTATCAGATTTTCATTGGTTTGGATTGAGCCTCTAAGGCTTAAAATTTGGCTTTTCACTTCTTGCAAGCTATTTCTAGCCTTGCTAATTTTTTCCACGCAACTCGAAATCTTACTTTCTAAGTTAGATAAACGCTCAGACGAGCATTCCCTCATACGCCTTTGTAGATCAGCTTGCAAGGTAGCGTCCAAGCCGGCAGGATTATTTTGTGCTCTTTTTAAGCGATTAATTATCTCCTCTACCTTTTGTTGATAGGCACCCAATTGTCCTATTTTAGTTTTTCTATCGTTTTTTTCGTCTTGTAACTTTTTTAAACTCTCCTTCTTTTCTTTAATTTTATTATTTGAATCTTGAATGGATTTAGGAAGAATTTGTAAATAGGGCGTAAAGATATGCTGAGTCCAAGTATCGGTAGACATTTCAATGCATTTGCCAAATTTTAACTGCATGTCTCTCCCCTGCATAGCTGGTACATATTCGCTTTTAGCAATCCCTAGAGGGATACGCTTATATTTTTCCAATAATTCTCCTCTCTCATAATCATCCTCTATATCAATAAAATCCACTTGCCTCTTATCTTGCATATGCTTGATTACTTGCCAGATCTTGCCTCTCCTTTGCACCCCTTCAAATTCGAAGTAATCTATTTCCTCTCCAGATCTGTGGCTTTGTATAAGAGACTGAATTCTTCTCTGAGTTTCATTAAAAAGCTCGTTAATTCGAGTGCCATCTTTAAGTTTATTCACTATTTCTAGTGGTACTTGCGCTTGTTTAGTAATTAATAAATAGACGCACGAATTATCTTGAGGCTTATCAGGATTAAAAAGGAGAGGAAATCTCTCTTTTACTGTCTCAATGAGTTCAATGATTGCATTGGTTCGCTCTGTTAAAAAAGCATGGATAGGCACCACTACCACTATGGCTTCAATCTGCCTTGCTCCTTGTACTGCCAGATCCATGCTTAGATTAGAGCACATCTCGTAGTCTCCTCCTCGCGTATCGTTAAATCCTGGACAATCGACAAGTATAAGCGAAGAAGAGTCTTGTAGTGCATAGCCTTGGGCATAAAGAGTTTTAGACTCACTTAAGGATTGTCCAATGATTGGATAATTCTCTTTTCCTTCTTCGCTCTCCTTAATACGTACCACCTTATCACCAACGCGATTTAGAAAGGATTCCATTCCGGCACTCAGAAAATAGCTAACAGCCGTACTTTTGCCCGAGCCTGTACCACCTACAAAAAAGATGGCATCTTTATCTTTTATCTTTTCAATGTGCTGATACGCTTCCTGTAATAATTCCATGGTCTTAGAAACGACTACACTTTTCTCCTTTTCTATAAGAGAGGCATAATTGGCCTCCTCTACTAATTTCTTCAAAATATCTTCGGATCGATAGGTCATTTTTAAATCTTGAGCATATCTTTCAGATATGCTTGTTAAGTGATCGGCTAGATCTTGTTTTTGAGAAGCCAGCAGATTCCAATCGACTTTAGTGAGCTGGTGAGAGACTAAATTATCGATCAATTTCTCTAAAAGGTCAGGTTGCCGTACAAGCTCTGCTCGCAAGGCGTCAGTTTGTTCTTTAAGTTGATTAAGGTGAAATAATTTGAGTTTATTCTCATCTTTTTCATCTTTAATGCGAATCTGCTTATCAGCATTTGTGGGATTAATGCCAGAGATAGTTTTCTCTACCCTTCTTCTCACAAAATACATGGCATTTAACTCTGGAGGCGTATATGTATTCAATTTAATATATCTTTCCTTACGGGAATCCCATCGATAGACTTCAATTTTAGAGATCCATTCTTTCTCATCATAAGTAAGAGCATATTTCTTTTCGTTTGTTTTTCCATCGCTTAGCTCTATGGTTGTAGAGCTACCCGAGGTTGTAGAGCTACCCGAACGCGAAGGGAAAAACGAAAAGAAAAAATCACCAATACTATGCTGGGAAGGGCTTTTATCATGCTTGAAAGAGCTTATGAAATAATATCCTGGCTGAAGGCCAGTTTCTCCTTGTCGTTCAGGTGCACACTCGATTTTAAAAATTTCTTGGCTTGATAAAAGTTTGTTGTATATAGCTGTCCACAATTTATAACGGGGCTTTTCTATTATTTTTACTTTATAAGTATCTGGTGCAATGCGAACTTCGGACTGATCGTGCAAATGAAAAATAAGGCTATGGTCGCTTTCTTCTCGCAAGCATTTTACAATACTCCCGCTGTAAAGCTCTTCTGTATCCGGATTAGTTAAAGAAAAAGTTTTATCAACAAAGAAGTCACGGTCTTTATGCCAGTGGGTTACAATGCCATCTTTTGCTTGAGGTTTTTTCTTAATCACTTGACTTAGCAGTGTTTTAATGTCCTTATATTTACTTTCTTTATTCAATCGCTCGTTAACAACATCTTCTTTTACATGGTTGCTCTCTAACATGCTAATAACTTGGTTTCGTAACTCCTCCGCCCTTCCCTGGTTAATATAATAGATAATTTCCTTAAACTTATCATTTGGCAATTCTCTAATTTCGGGAAGTTTAAATAAAATCTCTAAAGGTTCCCAGATGGGATATTCATTTTCTCTTTTTTGATTAACTAATTGGCTTAAATCATTTTTGACGTGTTGAACGATTGCATCAGTTTGCTCTGGTTGTGATTTGGCCCACTCTATTATCTGCTTACTAAAGTCTTGAAAGTAATCCTTTGTATCTTTAGGTAAAGGCAGATCGGTAAATTGTTCTTCAGTGTATATGCCTTTAGTAGAATCTATGACATCCCGGGAAATTTGCGACAGTTTTTGCATTATATCTTTTAAGAGAAGAGGATTGGCTAAGTCAAGGAGATGAGTTTTAAAGTTTTTTAAGGCTTCTTGGTAAGGATCATAATCATCTAGCATGCCCCCTAACAGTTTACCGCTTACATAAAGCTTATATTCATCTTTGCTTAGCTCAGCAGTTCTTACGCTCACATTTTTAAAAAAACTAAAAAATGTTTCGACACTTTGAATAATTTTTAGCTCTTTAGGAAGGTTCTCTGGATAAATGTAAATAGGCTCACCCCTAACAGGTAAAATGTAAGCCATGACGGTCTTCTGCTTATCACCATACGTAAACTCAACTATCTGGCCATTAGTTGCTGGCAATCTTTGGACCCAATTTTTCCCTTTTATTTTATTTTGCCTACCAGCATTTGGAGTATCTAAACTGCTTTTTGCTAGCTTACCCACTAAAGCCACTTTTTCGTAGCCAAGTGCTGCTTTGACCTTAAGAGTATTTTCCCTAGCTTGCTTTTTACCTACATATGTGTGGTAAAAATCATTTTGACCTATTAAATAATTTTGATTGATTGTCATATGCCATTACCTTTTTGTAAGTTTTTCTTCTAGGCAATATATAATGCTTATTTTTAAGCACACATAAGCCTTGTATAATTTTTTTACTTTTTGAAGGCCACGAGATGATAGAGTGAAAGCATATAGACAAATAAGTACTTTGCCTAATTACTCTCTCATCGCTTGTTTTTAACAACTTTAGCTTAGACACAAGCTTTAGAAAAGCATGTAATGTGCTCCTAGTTTCAATAAGAACTGCCTGAGCAAATAGAAAACTTTTATGCGGGAAATAATAATCTATTGCTTTACAAATAAAATAAAATATAGAAAAGAAAAAACAATAAGGAAAAAGGTAGAAAGCTTTATTTTTTTTCTGGCTATAAGAAAAGTAAGATACTTTGCTATTTTTTTTCTTTTTTATAAAGAGAGAGGAAGGATTTATAAGAAATAGTGGGGATAATGCTTTCTTTCTTTCCGCTAGAAAGAAAGCGGTTTTATCAAGTAAATTTTTAGCAAGGGGCTTTATAAAATAGCTCACATGATTGAAGTCCCTTGCTAGGATAGCCGGAATCATTTTCATGATCTATCTCTTTGATTTCATAAATTAATATTCAGCCTCCATCCAAAAAGTTGTCAACAAAAAATTCGTGTTGATATAAGGACGAAAAAATCATTCAACATACTTTTAATCAACTCCTTACGCAATTGACGTAGAACACAGTTTATAAGTTTTCTATTCTCTTTTCGTTTAACCAAATATTTTTTTAATGTGTTACAGCCTGCTTTTCTAGCTCTGTGTAACGCTGGTAGGAACGATTAGATTAAAAGTGGCTAAGCAAATAAGACCATAAGTTTTTTGACTGATTAAGCTTAAGAGCTATCGAGAGGTAGCGAGAAAGGGTGAATATTAGATGCATTGTTATCTTACTAAGCTTAATGCAACCCCCTACTACCTTTAGATCTTTAGCTTAAAAGATTGATTCTTTAATGCATTGATGACTTTCGAATTTTTTTAAGGTTTTTATATTCCTTTGGATTGGCCTTATAACGCTGAAGACGACGGGTCAAGGGCGTATAGCTAAAGCGGCGTAAAATCCCCCAAACGCCAGGTAAAGTTAAATTTCTACCGAACTCTTCTTTTAAAATGAATTGAAGATCGTTTAAGTGAAATACTCTGAGCGACTCGCAAGTCTCAGGCCCTTTTTCTACTCTTTTTAGAAATGCTTTCTCTTGCTCAGGAGTTAAAGTTCTTTTTCTACCACTGATTATAGGCCTTTTATCTTTTAATCCTTCTAAGCTGTGATGGTTGTATCTTCTTATCCACTTCTGAATAGCACTTGTACAATAACCTAGAGTTTTTCCTATCTGAGAAGCGCTCTCTCCTGCCATCGCCATGGCTACTGCTCTTAATTTAAGGCTATAACTAGCATAAGCTTTCTTTTTTGACAGAGCATTTAATTCTTTGATTGTATGATAAGCAGCTACAAACATAGTTTCCTCCTTTCTCATCACCTTTTCTTACCCTCAATTATCCTCCTTATTTGAATTTAGTAAAGAGCTGTTTGTATTTTCAAACATTACTACGTAAGAAGTTCTTTAAAAAAAACAATAATATTAGTAAAAAAAAATTATTATAGAATAAGTGAATCTGGGGCATAAAAGATTTTTTTTGACGGTAGAAGGTATAGCCTGCCGCTAAGAGCTGCATGTATAGCGTCCACCAGTTAATCTAGAATAGATTTGCTTTGGCAGTAAAGAGTTCTAATACAGTTGTGCAATAATTTTATCCAGTTTTTGCCATATATAAGCTAGCTACCCCAACACGACTTAGGTGTAATGACTAGGTTTTCCAGCTTCTTCGGCGGCATTATTGGTCATAAGAATGGCAGGATCTTTCAAATAAGCACAAAAAGGTGTGATCTCCTTTACAAGCTTGTGTCCAAACTTTCCACCTGCCATGTTGAAAGCTAAGAATTTGGCTTATTGCTTCCATTCTTTGTCGCTCTCAGTCTTCATGACAACTTTCACATACTCTAGCACTTTTTTTAAAGTTTCTAAAAATTTTAGATCCTCCAATGTATAGTTATTTGAATTCTATTTTTCTAAGGATATATGTATAATCAATTGGCATGGTATATTCACACGATTTAAGAAAAAAAGCTTTGAATTATATAGAGAATGGCGGCTCAATGGCCACAGCTAGTGAGGTGTTTGGTGTAACAGTTCGCACGTTAACCAACTGGATTAAGCGGAAAAAACAAGGTTGCCTAGCTCCTAAAAAAAGACGACAGAGCCCCAGTAAAATAGATAGTGAAAAGCTAAAATTATATATAAAACAAAATCCTGATGCCTACCTTAGGGAAATAGCTGAGGCATTCGGAGTGACAATAACTGCAGTCTTTTATGCCTGTAAAAGACTGAAAATCACTTTAAAAAAAAGACACCCTTCTACAAGGAAAGAGATGAGAATAAACGAGAGGAGTTTAGACAAAAGCTAGAAAACATTCCGGAAGAAAATAGGATTTACATAGATGAGAGCGGGATAAATGCCTACTTACAGCGCCAGCATGCAAGATCACCTATAGGAGAAAAGATTTATGGTGCTATAGCAGGTCGTTCATTTGCTAGAGAAAGCTTTATAGCAGCTAAATGCAAGTCTAAAATTTTAGCTCCTTTTTGTTATACAGGTACTTGTAATTCTCTTCTGTTTAACATTTGGCTAGAAAAAATATTGATACCTGAACTTAAAGCAGGACAAGTTCTGATAATGGATAATGCTACCTTCCATAAATCGCAAGCCACTGATGAACTTATTAAAAAGGCAGGGTGTGAGATTTTATTTTTACCGCCTTATTCTCCAGATCTAAACCCTATTGAAACCTTTTGGGCTAATTTTAAGAAGATTGTGGCAGCAAACTTAAGTAAGTTTTCTACTCTTGCTCAAACCATTGATTACTCTTTTTTAAATATATGTTAATGAACAGAAATTTAAAATTCAAACCACTATAATACGACCTTCCTTCACCTAACTAAAATAATCCATTGACAATTTCTTTAGTAAAATTTAGGTTGGCAAAAAAAAGCAAGGATAAGAAAAATGCAGCTTCAAGAATTACCATCTCAACAAAAACTTAGCAGCCAGGAAATAGCCGAGTACGTCACACGTTGGGGAGGCTCCCCTTCTATCGCTTTACTTGATCCGCGCTGCCAAATCTTTACCTCTCGTTATGCTGAAGGGCTTATTGGTTATCGCCTTGCCGCAGGTACCGCTTTTGTGTTTGGCGAGCCTGTATGTGATCCTGCTTTAAAAATTTCATTAGCTCTAGAATTTGAAGAGCAGTGTAAAAACAATAAAAAGAATATCGTTTATACTCAAGTCTCTCAAGAATTTGGAGATTGGGGTGTGCAACACTATAAGGGCGCTCTGATTGAGGTAGGACATGACTTTTTTGTAGATCCTCATCTTGATCCTACGGCAGGACGTGATGCAAGGATGTTGCGTAAAAAAGTTAAGCATGCCTTAACTGAAGGAACGTCTATTCATGAATACACTTCACCACAAGCAGAACTAGAACAAGCCATGGAGCAAGCTAAGCAAACTTGGCTAAAGGGTAGGAAAGGGCCTCAAATCTATCTTTCAAATATTCATCTATTTAACAATCGCTCAGGAAAAAGATGGTTTTATGCTATTAAAGGAAACCGTTTAGTGGGGCAATGCATGTTAAATCAATTAGAAGCAAGAGGTGGCTGGGTCATCAATCTCTTAATGGCCACGCCAGAGGCTTCAGGAGGGACCACTGAGCTCCTTGTCGTCTCCATACTAGAGCAGTTACGTAAGGAAAATTGTCAATATCTTACCTTTGGCATGGTTCCCTTAGACAAAATTAATCAAATAACCGGCTTAAGTGCTTTTTCTAATTGGTTTACCAAAACTGCCTTTAAAGGTGCTAATTGGATGTTTAAGCTGGATGGCAAAAGAAAATATTGGCAAAAATATAAGCCCTATTACGAGAGCAGCCATCTTCTTTTTACCAATAAAAAATTTATGGCGCGCGATATGTTTGGGCTCATGCGTGCCATGAATGCCAGATTTTAAAAGAAGAAAAAATCTCATTCCTTAAGAATTAATCCATTAAACGAGGAGTAGCTAAAGAAAATTCTTTAACTACTTAAAAAAGTGCAGCTTACCGATTTTCATTTTACTTTAGGGATGTTAGGTATAAAAGCAGGTAAGTTAGCTTGGGTGAATAATCCACTTAGCTCCTCCTCATTGACAGGTAACCATATTTGATTTCTACCAAAACATAGTAGTTTACCTCGCACGACTAAATTATCGTCTTGGCGCCATAGTTCTGCTCCATACACTCTACCCTTTTCAGGATCTAAAATTTTTCCATTAGTATATTTGTTACCTTTTTTTTGCAGATTCCAAATAATATCTAAGCCTGCATAATAAGGATTACCTAAGACCGCTGGGGCTCTGTCATGAGGATGATCGATAGTGTCCGCAATTTCGCCTTGCTCATCAAAAGTAGCCACAATACGTCCATAATATTTCCCTTGATATTCGTAAATAGCTATCGTGCACTCAGCCCGGCCGGTTTTCTCATTGATGGTTTTCCAAAAGCCTGTAATTTCCTCCCCAGCAAAACCTTGACAAAGTATCAGTAAAAAAAACGAGGTAAACAAAAGAAAATTTTTCATATTTTTAACTCCCAATGGTTTTTCTATAGTAATTCCGCTAAGCATCTGAAAATATTTGCATAAGTGATAAGCCTAAAATTAAGGATAGTAGAAAATAACATGGGTTGAATACTTAATTTTCAACCAACCTAAAATGTTAGAAAGGGTTCCTCCCTCTTAATAATTGCCTCGTCAAAACTTATTATCAGCACATGCTATCAAAAAGCTTAAATTGCCTTTTTTGATGAGATTTAACATGAAACATTAATTTTAGATAAAAAAATTTTCATGAAAGTTTTTAAGGTAAAGAGAATATGACTCCTTGCTCCTCACGTCTATTTTTACCCTATAGATAAAGCAAAAAGAGAAGAAAAGCAATTTTTTTACTTTTACTTGGATATACAAAAAAAATATGGTATGCAAATATTAGCAACATCTCCCTTTTTAGAAAGCGCTAAGGAAAAAATTTATTATGAAGAGAAAAGGGGCCTTAAAAGGGACGGAAGAAAAATTTACAACGCGCTTTAAAAGAACTAAGTTTGCATATCCAATACCCAGAAAGTTGTCTCTCTACTTAACGAGAGGGGTTTTATAAAGCAGGGGGTTGCATAAGAAGTAGCTCAAAAGCGTATAAGAAGAAAAAAAATAGAAATTTTTCTAATAAATTAAAATTAAAGATAGCTTTTAACTTTTATTTTCTGAGGACCTAGATGATCGGTTTTATACTTTTTGGAATGGCGCTTGTCTTTACCCTTATCCATAAGACATTGGTTAAACAAGCTGAGCTTCGGGAAATCTTACTTTCCTATCTTCTCTTTTTTAATATTGGAATAATGGAGCTTATTGCTTTTAGTGGTCATATTTTCAAGTCTGACCAGATTGCAGCTTTGATTGGATGGCCGCCTGGCAGTCCTTTTCAATTGGAAGTAGGTGTAGCTGATCTAGCTTTTGGGGTTTTGGGCATTTTATCTCTTTATTTTCGTGGTTTATTTTGGGTAGCCACTGTAGTAAGTTCTAGTATTTTTTTGATGGGCAATTTTTGCATCCACATGGCTTCCTATCTCGACCATAATAAAGCTCCTTATAATAGTGGTATTTTAGTATGGTTCGGTAACTTGGTGATACCCCTCTGTCTATTGATTTTGCTGAGAAGCTATCTCAAAAATTTTCATTCCTTCCCTAAATTTTAAAGATCTGAACAGTTAGATAGATGACAGCCAGATAGATGCATGCATGCTTAGGTATTATTATCTACTCAATACTCATGCTTGGAAAAGGTAGTCATAGGGTTTAAGTAAAAAATCTGACTTTCAGTAAAAAAAAATAAGCTTCCTTCTACTGCTTCTTCCCAAGAACTATGGATGATTTCGCTTTTTATCCAAAAAACTCTTATAGCCATAAAGCTTACCCTAAGCTTTCTTTTTTGCCCTCATCCTTGCTTAAAAGAGATAGAAGACCTCTTTAAAGAGTAAAAATGGAGTAAGTGGGGTAAAACAATTAAATAGAGAAGAAACAGGATAAAAAGCTTCTACTCTAGCCTCAATTTAACGAAAATCTACTATTTTTCATCGTTTATGAGGCTTAGCGGAGACGATATTTTATCTTTAACAAAGTTCAACATTCTATATTTGAAAGAGTTAGGAGGGTGACACGCCCCCCCCAATGGATCATTAAAAAGAAAAATTAAAGTTCATCTCGTGGGTTAAGAGCTCCATTATTTTAGCAATATTTCTTTTCCCCTCATCTCCCCAGCGATGTAAAATTACTACCTCAGAAAAAAATTTCTGATCAGCTGTCCAATTGTAAATAGCAGGAAGCGAAGTAAAGGAACCTTGGTTTGAGTTTAAAATATGGGCCATTAATTGCTGATCCGAACAAAACAAATGATTTTGCTCTATGGCAAGAGCTACCCACTCTTTGATTATCATAGAATGCTTAGCAAATGCTATGACTCCCGCGTTGTACATTATTTGACCGGAAGTGATTATTTTTCTGTGTAGATTTAATTCTTGAGAAAATGCATGTTCAGCCGCTACAGCAAAGCCAGCTTCATTTTTACACCATTCAAATAGAGGTTGCAAAGATCCCCGCACCTGGCAATCTAGATCTAGCCATAGGCTTCTTTCAAAAGGTGACAATAACAAAGCAAAAGGTTTTTTATACCAGGTAAAACGTAAATCCCACACGTGAGGCTGCATTGTTTCCCACAGGCAAGCTTGCGTAGGGTCTATCTGTTCCTTTTTGGCCATAAAGCTATCAGTTAACTCTAACTTTATCAACTCCCCACGCTGTTGACACCAGTTTTTTGCTCTTAAAGACATGTCACCATAATCTACGAATAAAACCGGATGCTCATTATGCTGACGAAAATGTATCCACCACCAGGGTAGCATCCATTCTAAGCGATGGGAAGTACCCACAATAACACCATCTTCTGGCTTCGTAATAGGCATATTTGACCCTCAAAAAATTTTAATATAATTTTTATACCTCATATACTAGAGCCTATTTAAAGGAAAGATTAAATAGCTTATTAAGATACAAGTCTACCTCCTTCCTTTATAGAGAGGAAAAGGCTATAAGTCTGTAGGAGGTGAGCCCTACACGCACACACACTCTCTCTCTCTAAAGTCTACATTTGCAAACTTAAGAAAAATTTCTTTAAGGCTTTCTTAGCACATTGGTAAAAAGGGATCTACCCACTAAAAAACTTTTTTAAGAATTGAGAGAAGGAGAAGCTTGGAGCAAGATTAATAAATTATCTTAAAATGCATGAAGGCAAGGTAAAAGCTTAAGTTAACTTAAAAAAACAGACTTCCAATGCTCTTCCTGAAAGCCTACTAAGCCCAAGCCATCCCCTAATAAGAAAGGCCGCTTAACAAGCATTCCTTGCGCATGCAATAAAGATAAAGCTTCATTTTGAGGCATATAAGGTAATTTTTGACTCAATTGAAGTTCCTTATAAAGCCTACCAGAAGAGTTAAAAAGCTTTTTTGTATCCCCTTTATAATAAGAAAGCATCTTATTTAATTCCTCAAGAGAAGGAGGAGATTTCACGATATCTATTGCTGTATAAGAAATATTAGCCTTATCTAAAAATTGTAAAGCTTTCTGGCAGGTAGAACATTTTGTATGCAGATAAACAAGAACAGACATTATAGGACTCCTTAAAAAAATCAAAAATTTTATGGTACATTATTTTTATGATCTTTTAAAGTTAGATTTACGTTTTACGCATAAAAAAATAACCCTAGGAGCTAATGAATAAATTAGCAAAAATTCCCGTGGAAGAATGGGTAAATGCATATTTATCCCATCAAGAATATAAAAGATCGACTACCTTGTGTGCCATCATGACCTCATTTGGCAGTGATAAAGGAAATGAAAGGCACAACTACACCACTCTTTATGCTAAAATATTTGGCCCTTGGAGGCATAATAAAATTAATCTTTTCGAGTTAGGAATTGGGACTAACTATCCAGATATTCCCTATAACATGGGAAGAGACGGCACCCCAGGAGCTTCACTTCATGGATGGGCTCTTTATTTTTCGCAAGCAAACATTTTCGGGGCGGATATAGATCAAAGAATTTTATTTCAAACTCCAACGATTAAAACTTATTATTGCGACCAACGCCAGAAGAGTTCCATTCATCATTTATTTAGCAACACAGAGTTAAATAACCTTCAGTTTGATATTATGCTTGAAGATGGTTTGCATGAATTTGAGGCTAACCTTAATTTTTTGCAACATAGCATTCACAAACTTAAAGAAGGAGGAATATATATCATTGAAGATCTCACTGCTCATTCAAGAGTAGCTTTTATAAAGCTTATTCCTTACCTGAAAAAAGAATATCAACTAAAATATATAGAAGTAATCATCATTCCTTCAAAATTAAATCACTTTGATAATGCTTTATTGGTTATCCAAAAATGAATTTTTTCCAATCTGCTTACCGTTACTTTTATTTTCCTACTCAACCTAAAATTTATCTGGAAAAAAGTTTGCTTGTTGCTTTTTTAATTTTTATTAGCCTAGGAATTTAAGAAGGCTTAACGTAAATGCCTTAATTATTCCAGCTACCTCCTGCTTTTCTCAACTCCATGCTCTAAAACTCCTACCCCTATTTCAAATACAACTAAAAGCACAAGTCTATTTATAAGAAAAAATAAATGGAAAATGGCTACCTCTCTCCTATTGAAGGATGGACCGCATCAAAATAAGTTAGAGATTTATTAAAATATAAAGCTGCCCCCTTTAAGACGATAAATTATTTTTTATTTTTTCTTATTCTCCTCATCTTTTACCATCGATTGGCCTTATGCTTGGAATAAAATATAGAGGAGCAAGAAGTAATATCTCTGCCACTTATGAATTTTTTCTCTCCATTCCCCCACGAAAAACTTTAAATTAAAATTTAATTTTGTCATATTCAACTTAACTTTACAATGTAGACAGTGCCAAGGATTTTTATCATGAGCCTCCCTTCCTATCCCTTTATCGTCTATTCTAGTGCTGAACCACCTTCAAAAATAATCGAAAAGCTAATCAGCATTATTAATGCTAAAAATGTTGCGTTATTTGCGCTTATCGATCATGCAGAAGAAGCTTTAAAAAAAGGATTAAAGTTACCCTATGAACAGCTACTTATTTTTGGAGACCCTAAAACCGGTACTTTACTCATGCAAGAAAACCCTGCTATTGGGATAGAACTTCCTCTAAAAATTCTTGTATGGCAAAACGATGAAGGTCTTACCCAAATTGGTTATAAAGATCCTACCTGTTTAGCAGCAAACTATGGAATAAAAGAGAACCTTCAAATTTTACAAAAAATGAACGATACCCTTAACACGTGGGTAAAAATAGCACTTCAACAAGACAAGGAAATTATATGAGCACAAACAAAATTAATAAGTCTGAAATAGATAAGGCATTGAAAGGCAATTGGAAAGTGATAGGCTGCCAACTTAATGGCCTTTGGTTACCTTCTGCCATATTTGAGAACTTCATCTATAGCTTTTCTGATGTGGAGCATTTTAAATTAGCCTGGGGCGAATTAACTTTTCCCAACTACGTAGGAGGCTTTCCTAAAAGCGATAAAGGTAGGATATCTATTAATATTGATTTTCAACCTTACCAGATAGATTTAATTCCTCATTCAGGGCCTTTTGCCGAAAAAGCCTTTAAAGGTATATTTGAACTCGATCATGACATTCTAAAAGCTAATTTTGCTTTTCCAGAAATAGAGAGACCTCACTTTTTTTCTGCTAAGCAAGGACATGTATATGAAATCTGGCAAAGAATATAAATAAAGGGGATTTTTTTGCCTCACTAGAAAAGATTTCAAAAATTAAAAAATATTTTTTATTACCCTAGCAAATTAAAAATATGACGAATTTTTATCAAGAAGGCTAAAACAAAAAGATATATTAAAAAATATTTGTTTATTTATGAAGATAAAGGAGTAATTTTCCAGCAACGATGAATTTTAGGATCATGAAAATCTAAAGGCAAAGTTTTAGTAGAGATGTCGATAATCGAACAAGTGCTAAAAAGGCTTTTATCAAAAACAAAGGTGCGCGAATTAGTGCTGAAAAATATTATTCCTTTTTTGCAAAGAAGTTTAATAGCTTTAGACAATAAGTCCACATAATCGATTTGGATATCAAACATTTCAAGCATTTTTTTCGAGCGCGAGATGGTAGGAGGATCGATAATAATAATGTCGTATTTAGTGCCTGTACGGCTTTCTTGGTTTAGAAATTTTAAGCAGTCTTCACGAATAATAGGATTTTTTTTCAAAGGAAGAGCATTAAGCTCAAAGTTGTCAGCTCCCCAGGCGGTGTAAGTGTTCGACATATCCACGCTTTTTGTAAAAGTTGCTCCAGCTCTCGCCGCATGTACACTAAAAGCGCAAGTGTAGGCAAACAGATTTAAAACTCTTTTGCCTGGACAGGCTGCCGCCACTATTTGACGAGTCTCCCGATGATCTAAAAAAAGCCCCGTATCTAGGTAATCACGAAGATTAATTTTAAACTTCACCCCATATTCATGCCCGATAAAATACTCTTTAGAGCTCTCCTTCTTTTCATATTGCTCCATTTTTTGTCGCCGCACACGCGTGCGCCAATAGATCAAAGCAGGAGTGACGCCAAAAAGAGATCTTAAGGCTTGCTCAACTTCTTCCTTTAATTCAGCTGAAGGTTCAGGAGCTTCTCTCGTGCGAGAAAAATAATGTACACAAAACCTTCCTGCATAAAAATCGATTGCTAAAGGATAATGCCTTATCTCACGATCATAAATGCGAAAGCAATCAGTAGTCGTGCGCTTTGCCCATTTGCGAATGTGACGGTAATTTTTTCTAAGGCGATTTTTAAAAGAGGAAGTTTTATCTTCTCCATCTGCTATGGACGGAAGATATAAGGCGACTTCATTCATTACCATTATCCTATTCATATTTATTAGAGAAAATTGCTTTAGAAGGTCTACTAAAAATCGATAGACTTCGCAAGAATAGCTTTTGATACTAAATTTTTTTAAAGTTTAAGGAAAGCTTTTTAATAGAAATCTCTTTTCAAACAAGTAATTTTTAAGACGAAGAACCCTATCTAAAATCCTATATGCTGTCGTAAGGGCTTAGAAGAGTCCAGTTACTTGCCTGCCAATCACTAAAAGAGAATGACCTAAGAAATTATCAGTATTTAAAGGCGGAGTATCCATGGAGGGTCGGTAGAAAAGAGAATAGAGGCACAATAATCTACCTTTTAATAAGGTCTTCAGAAACGTTTACTTTATTACCCTAATTTTTAAGAAAAAAACTACTCAGGGGTGCATTAAAGCACCCCTGAACATCGATTCTTAAAGTTTGCTTTCCGATGTCTCGTTTGTGGAAGAGATATCTTTAGCTCCTTCGTTTTTCATGATCTCGTAAGCACGAGTCACTTCCTCGGGCGTATCAGCATGCGCGCTGATTAAAATATTGCCAGCCTTTAAGCCAGCTTCATATTTTTTTGCTTCATTTTCTGGAATTCCTGCACCAACAATGGCTCCTACCAAAAGACCTAAGCCTCCTCCTACAGCCGAACCACTTAAAGCAGCCATAATCGGGCCAGCAGCAATAAGAGCTCCTAGTCCGGGGATAGCTAACGAGCCAATTCCAGCCAGCAATCCCAAAGAACCACCAAGCACTCCACCTGCCGCAGCTCCTACAGCTCCCATTTCAGAAGCTTTAGAGCCCGTGCTGCTAGAAGAGAGGTCCTTATCAGCCGTTCTTGCAGAGTCTCCTTCCATAGCTTCGCCCTGCCTATTAGAGGTAACTTTCGGCTGATTTTGATCAGGAGAAAGGATAGAAATATCCTCATTATGAAATCCGGCAGATAGAAGTTGTGATACAATTCGTTGAGCCTGAGCTTCACTACTAGCTAAGCCAAAAACTACTTTTTTCATAACAGCCTCCATAAATTAATATTTTTTTCCGGTTATTTCTAGTTGATTCTCTATTTTTTTTATTCCAGGAATCTCTTTGGTTTTTCCAATAATAATTTCTCTTTCTTCAAGTGTGGCAATAGGACCCCGTAAAGTCACCACTCCATCAATTGTTATAATTCTAATGTTCTTTGCATTCATAGACAAAGAATCATCTTTCACTATAGCCTGACGAATTTTTTGGGTAATGGTACGATCTGCTTCACTTTCCGATTGATCTAATGGAGTTTTTTCTACTGCATAGCGATCAGCTTTATCCCTTAAATAATCTGAGTGCTCTCCTTTGGGTGAAGAAGGGACAGATTTATCCTTGTTATCACAAGAAATAACAGCTAAAGATAGCAGCGTCATTAAAAAAATTTTTTTCATAGAAACCTCCTAAAAGTTAACCATAATTTGTAAATAGAACCTTATATGCAAATCTTAATTTCAATCTAACGTGGTGGCATTATCTAAAAAGACACCCAGTAGAATAAAAATTTTCCTCGCAAGATCAAATTAACAACAGGGCACACTGTTACCTATCGAACGCCATTTCTCGCCTTAACTTTAGTGTCAGGAAATGGCAGGATAGGAAACACTCAATAAAAAAACTAAACTAACAAAACTCTTTAGAGTAAAGCCTAATTCTTTAGTATTTCAGCTTTTAGTACTCTACTCACTTATTCTTTTAGATTTATAAAAGTATGGTGGTGTCAGCACAGCTTTTTTGTTATTAAAGTCCTTATTTAATTAAGGCTTTTTCCAGTGCTTTAACTTTTAAAATATTTTCTCTTAATTTTTAATTTTATCCATTAGGCTGTATGAGATATACAATCTATCTTAAAGTAATTTTTGTCTACAGTAAATGTTGCTTTCTTGATTGAATAAATGCTTTTTCAAAAAACAAATTAATATATTAAAAAAATCCAGGAAAAGCCTCTAAAAAAAACTTAAACTCAATTTTTTTGAAATATTCATAATAATGAGCCTTTGAGTATTACCATCGCCAAGGTAAAATAGATGACGATTCCTACTACATCTACAATGGTAGCCACTAAGGGAGCTGAAGAGGTAGCGGGATCAAATCCTAGACGGCGTAAAACAAAAGGCAACATAGCTCCTGAAAGTGATCCCCATAGTACCACTCCTATTAAAGAAAAAAAGATAGTAACGGCCATTAAAAACCAATGTTCACCATATGCATGCCCTAAAGTCCCCCATAGCGATACCCGAATAAACCCTACCACCCCTAATACTAAGCCTAAGGAGGCGCCTAAAAGAAATTCTCCCCGCATAATATTCCACCAATCTTTGAGCTTCACTTCACCTAAAGCCATTGCGCGAATAATAAGGGTAGAAGATTGTGAGCCCGCATTTCCCCCACTGGAAATTATCAAAGGAAGAAATAAAGCTAAAACGACAGCTCTTGAAATTTGATTTTCGAAGAAACTCATGGCTGTAGCTGTAAACATTTCGCCTACAAATAGTATGACCAGCCAACGAGCTCTTTTTTTTATCAATTCAAAAAAAGGAGTCTCCAAATAAGGCTCATCTAGAGCATCACTTCCACCAATTTTATGCACTTCGTTAGTATTTTCTTCAGAAGCTAATCGCAAAATATCATCAATGGTGACGATACCTAGCAAAACTCCTTCATCATTTATAACTGGTAAAGCAACGCGATTATATTCTTTAAATATATTAATAGCTTCTTCAGCTGCATCATGAACGGATAAAGCTAAAAATTTTTGATCCATAATTTGGGCGATTTTATACTCTTTTGGATGAAAAAGTATCTCTTTAAGCCTTAAATCATCAATCAAGATACCTGCATCATCCACCACGTAAATTACATCAATTGTTTCACTATCTTTT
This sequence comes from Neochlamydia sp. S13, assembly GCF_000648235.2. Taxonomy (NCBI): domain Bacteria; kingdom Pseudomonadati; phylum Chlamydiota; class Chlamydiia; order Parachlamydiales; family Parachlamydiaceae; genus Neochlamydia; species Neochlamydia sp. S13. Next base: position 128,930 of record NZ_AP017978.1, read on the forward strand.
CCATACTCTCTAATATAATCAAATACCTGTTCTATACTCCAATTCATCTTGACTGCTATATAATCCGTAGTGATCAGCCGTCCTACGCTATCTTCCGGATAGCCTAGCAAGGTTAAAGTTTCAAGGCGTTGCTCCGGGGGCAAAAGTTTTAAATAATCTTCCACTACCTGCTGAGGTAATTCTTCTAAAAGAGCAGTACGATCATCAGATCGCATAGCTGTTAGCATGCTTGCAATTTGCGTAGAAGATAATGAGTGCAAAATTTGCTTTTTTTGCTTATCAGAAAGATAATCAAATGTTTCAGCTGCTTGTTGAGGAGATAACAAAGTAAAAACAAATAATCGATCAGGCATAGTTTTTTTTTCTATCAGATCGGCTATTTCAAATCCTGAGAGAGATTTTAAACTCTCCTGCAATTCTTGATCTTTTTTATCTTTAATTAAATGATTGAGGGAGGTCAAAGGGGAGACTTTCATGAAAAAACCTTCTTCTACTCTTTTGTAAGCTTTTATTCATAGCCGATGTGCGATTATCTTCACAATTTATTTCTTGGCCTTGCCCCCCTAAGGTCCCCCAAGATAAAAAGCTTTTTATTTGCTAAAACTCCCTTACAAAAAAGTTATAAGCTTGCTCCTGTTTATATGTAAGCGGTCTTGATAAAAACAATTAAATTTCCAATCAATTAGACATACAACATACAAAAACGAATAAGAAAAAACTTCTTACAGCTTACTCCTCAAAGCTAACTTAAAGGATATAAATCAAAGAAGAAGTTGTAGATGAAAATTTCTTGAAAACTACTCAAATGATTAATAAAAAGAATACTTTTTATTTTTCAGCAAGCCCAGAAAAAAGGATTTTTGGATGAAGGAACACTAACAGTGTGCCTCTCCTATTTTTTCTATTTCATGAGCCCTCAAGTGATTACATAAAAAATTTAAACAAACCTAAACGGTGCCAATTATATTTATATATATATAAAATAAATTTTAAGATATTTTGAGGTTAGCATACATAGTTTATTTTAGGAGGTTTTATGAATATAAGCTTTACTCGTTGTTGTGGTTTTTCTCTTTTCATTTTAGGAGGGATTTTATTACCTCTTCAGGCTGATCCTAGTAATCAAGGCAAGCCTGCTCCTTCGCAATATCCTCAACCCAGTCCTAAGAAAACGCAAGCTTATATGCCCTCGCCTGCAGATCAAAATTATAATAACCTTACTGACCCTTCTGCTAATCCTAGCAATATTCCCCCTTCTAATCCTCCTGGCTTTTATGGCGGGTTTTATGGGTCACCGCCACCCCCTACAGCTAAACAGTCATTTCCCGATAAAGCTGCAGCGGATGAGCTTTATAAGCATATTCAAAGCAGGTGAGCCTTAATTAAGGCTAATCTGCGATTTTATCCTTAAAGTGGATAGAAACCGGCAAGGGGTAAGAGCCAGATATAAGGATTTTTATCGCACTTAAGATAAAACTGGATTATGCCTAATAGCCAATCCACAGAATTTTTTTCCTATCGTGTCATCTTTTTTGCAGAAAACGGATTTAAGACGCCACTTCCATGAAGAAAAAAGCAGCGTAGGGAACTAAAATTATTTCAGGAGCAGCTGAGTATGCTTAAAATTACTCAGCCTGCTGCCTTAGCTATATTATAAGACTTTGGTGAAGTAGAAGGTAATAGGTTTTTTACCCTCTTCTCACTGCTTTTTTATTTTTCGCTTTTCACAGAGATCCGTTTAGCTTCGGAAGATTTTGCTTTTTGAAAGCTAATCTGTAAAACACCATCTTTATAAGAGGCTTGAGGTTCTTCACGATCGTTAACTTGTTCGGGGAGAGCTACGCTATAAGAAAATGAACGCATCGATCTTCTATAAAATTTCTTATCTCTATCACTTTCTTCTTCTTTTTTTTCTCCTTTAATCCACAGAACACCTTTATTTAAATTAATTTCAATTTCCTCCGGATTTAAACCAGGCATAGCGGCTTCTACGACAATGTTGTTATTTTTGTCCTCATAAATAGTAAGCCCTTGATCTCTTTCCTCACCATAAAATTGCTCAAGCTCACGCATGAGATTTTTTGGAAAACGAAATAAGGGGTCACGATTGAAAATGGAAGGGAATAGGTTAAAAGACATTTTATACCTCCTTAAAATCAGTTATAGGATTAAACGAACGATATAAATTAATACCTTTTTATCATATCTAATGATTAACTGTCAAAAGGATAGGCGTCACTAATAATTTAAAAAGTGATTCGGCAGATTGCCGGCAATTTTTCGGGCTTGCTGTGTAAATAACCTAATCGCTTGTCGTTTATGAGCTCCCTTATACTAGCTCTTATTCCCTTTATTGGTCCCTCTTAAGCTTTGAAAACTTTAATCTCTTTCATTTTATTTATAGTTAAAGGCTTAATGGAGAGTCCTGCTTGCTGATAGGCTAGTTTTGCAGAACTAAAATTTCCTCCAAAGCCCCGCTTCATGCAAACCATAGCTATGCCAGCAAGAAAGCTTCTCTAATACTTGCCAGTCTTCTGCCAAAACTTCCTAGCGCTATTATCTTCCCCCAGCCTTTAGCAAATTTTGAGGCATCTTTTCTCTTTTTCTCCATGAATGGATTGCCTCTTCACTTAACCTGACTTCTCGTCGCATTCTTGGTATTTGTGGATGATTTGTCACCCTGTTTTTCCTATTATCTATCGATTTATCTATCGATCGATAAGCTATTATCCCTCTCCTGGCACAAATTCTGTTTGCCTTCAGGCCATGGTCTAATTGTCTATAGAAATAGATCCTAAGCAAAAGGAGTAAGGATTTCTCTGGCTCTCAAGTCTCGTATACAACAGGACAGCTTGATCCCTAATGCCTAGGATTATAGAGTTAAATACAATTTTTGAGAAAAACCTGCCAAAGAAAAGCCCATAACTTTGTAAGTTTCAAAAGCTTTCGAATAAAATGTTAACTTCTTTTTATTAAAATAAATTTTTACCTCCCAAATCTTCAGAAAACCTAAGTCATCTACCCGTGTAAAAAATTATATTTATGAAGCTTGGTTTTTTGGTAAAATCAGGCTTTGAAGCCTTTTTTACCCAACTACAAGCAAGCTAAATAAGCAAATAAAAAATATAATTAATATTTTTTTTCATCAACTTGGATGACACAAAAAAGACAAAAATGTAAAAGGAGTAAGCCAAGCGTTTGACATAAACAAAGCACTTATTTAGCATAAGTGTCATTTTTACTGTAATCTCTCGAGTACTAGGCTATACTACGAGAGCATTATTAAAATTGCCCATTTTTATTTCATAAGCTGACCCTTACACGAGAAGCTGAAAACTTAATCTACAAGCCTTAAGGAAACATTACTATGCTAATTCACAACTTTTTTCTCCAGCTTGTCATTATTCTATTTATGGCTAGAGTGTTAGGAGAATTTTTCGCTAGGTTTAATATTCCCTCTGTTATTGGTGAACTTTTTGCCGGCGTTCTCATTGGACCTAGCCTGTTTAACTTAATAGAGCCTAACGAGATGATTAAGTTATTGGCAGAAATAGGAATTATTCTTCTTCTTTTTGAAGTAGGACTTGAAACGGATATGGGAAGGTTAGCAAAGACAGGCAGCAAGCCTCTTATAGTAGCAGTAGGAGGGGTTATCATTCCCTTTACGCTCGGTTTTCTTGTCAGCTACCAACTATTTGACTTAAGCCTACTCGTATCTTTATTTATTGCAAGCACATTAACAGCGACTAGCATTGGAATAACAATTCGAGTGCTTACTGATCTTAAAAAACAGAGTAGCGATGAAGCCCAAATTGTACTTGGCGCCGCTGTCATCGACGATATCATAGGTATTATTTTGTTATCTATCCTTTATGAATTCTCTCAAGGAGGAGGGATTAGCTTTATAAATATTGGCAAAGTGCTCCTATTCATCTGTTTATTTCTTATTTTAGCCCCTATAGCTGCTAAATTTATCTCTAATATCATCAAACATTATGAAGAGAAAAGTGAGATTCCTGGACTTCTTCCCACCACTATCGTTTCTCTAATATTATTGTTTGCTTGGCTAGCTCATCAGATGGGAGCTCCTGCACTTTTAGGAGGATTTGCAGCAGGCCTTGCTCTTTCTCGACAATTCTTTCTACCTTGGGGAACTTATTCTCCTCTTAACGAAGAGTTTTCTCATAAAGTGGAAACCCAAATGAAGCCAATCGTTCATCTATTTACGCCTCTATTTTTTGTCACGATAGGTTTATCTTTAAACCTTAGCGAAATCAATTGGGGATCAACCTTCATTTGGCTACTCTCTATTTCTATACTTATCGTCGCAATAGTGGGTAAGCTATCATCAGGCTTCCTTCTTTTTAAAGAAAATAAATGGATCAAATGGGCTGTGGGTATTGCGATGGTTCCAAGAGGAGAAGTGGGGCTAATTTTTGCAGAAGTGGGGAAAGATAGCAAAATTTTTGATAACGATTTGTATGCTTCTATGATCATTGTGATTGCCATTACTACGGTCTTTACCCCGTTCTTTATGCGATTCTTCTACAATCTTCAAGCTCAGGCAGAAAATGAAGTAAAAAGCTAATCGATAGGTAACATTAATGATAATAAAAAAAGGGCTCTAAATCCTGCTATTTAAAGCAAAATTTTTTGTTAGCTTGCATAGTGTACCTTTCGTAGCCTTCTACCCCTAGCTTTGCTAAGAGTCTAAAGTACCAAATTGCATAGGGAAATTTAATAAGAAGATATGAAAAACTTATCTCAGATGGCCTTAAGTTCTTATTTGTAAGAAACGCTTTAAGGGGGCTTTTCTTACAAAAAATTATAAGGGATCAAGGAGATACTAGTATTGCTTGGCATGTAAAACAATTTCTAGGCTTTTGATTTTCCCATCCCCTGATGGCTTATAAGTTTTTTTTATACAAGCATTTTTATATCAAAATGCTGCACAGGCCTGTTGGTTGATTCTAGGAGCAACGGTTATTACCTCTTGCATAAAGCCAGGCATGGTGCTAGCTTGAAGTCTTAGGCTCGCTTAAGAATTAAAGAATAGCTAATAAGCTTTAAAAAACTAAGCCTGCATACCCAGCCCTCTGAAAGCTGTCTCTTTACCTAAGGAGATTCATTTATAAAACATGCGATTGCATAAATGGTAGCTCAAACGCTTGGAAAAAGCTATTTCTGCCGATCGAAAGGCCAAGCCTTCATCTGCTTGTTAGCGCAGAGGGTTGACCTCATTAGCTTTAGGGTAACCATTAAAAGGCTCACAGCTAGGTAGAAATATTTAGTTTATCATTTGCAAAAACACTTATGGGAGTAGCCTAGGAGCATACAGCATTGCAAATAGGAAAATTCCATCATTTATACTATTTAATGCAAACTCTTCTAAAGTCTAAATTTTGCTTAATCCCCGAATCAACAGGCTTGACATTACGAGGTTTTTCTTATATAAAACCCTTAAATATTAGGGGATTTATGAAAACTCCAGAGTCGGAACTTTTTGAAATAGCAGAAACCCAGCAAGGGTATTTTACCTTTCAACAAGCGACAGCTGCTGGATTCAGTGATAAAAATCATGCGTATCATATCAAAACCGGTGATTGGGTTAAAGCTTTTAGGGTATATACCGTCTCGCCAAATATCCGGTAGGCGAAAGAGAAGAACTCGTTCTTTGGTTCCTATGGTCTAGAAATCGATCAAATGTCCCACAAGGAGTATATTCTCATTATACAGCTCTTGATCTGTATGAGCTATAGGATAACATGCCATCAAAATTACACATGACTGTTCCTTTGGGATTTAGAAGAATGGCAAAAATTCCAGAGATTCTGATTTTGCATAGAGATAATTTACACACCGATGAAATTGTGATGAAGCAAGGCTATAAAGTCACAACGCCGTTGCGAACCTTGATTGATGTTTTAGAAGATAGTGTGCTCTCTGAAGATTTATTAATGCAGGCTGTTCAGGATGCTAAGAAAAAGGGGCTAATCACAAAATATGCCATTGAAGCCAATCAAAGATATCCTGCTAAAGTCGCTGAAAGGCTCCTAAAAATGATGGAAGAAGCATATGGGTAAAATATTTAAAACGGTAACAGCTTTTCGGAAAAGCTTGGAGAGCCGGCTAATGAATATCTCTCACCATCATCCACTAAGGACACTCGAAAAGAATTTGAAAAAATTCTTGTGCAAATTCGAAAATCCACAGAAACCATCGCTTTAGTTGATGACACTATTGACAGAGTCCAGCGTAGTTTCAAAGAGTCGGTAGTTTCGAAAGAACTAAGTAAAGAAGGAAAGGTCGAGATGCACTTCATGCGTTAGGGACTCGTATTGAACCTCAAATCCAATTCCTCCGATATTCTTCGTTGAGATATGGGAGTTATGTTTGCTCGTAACTATGTCCTTCAGTCGAGGGACAACGTTAAGCGAAGTAAAAAGCAAGCTGTTAAAAGTGGAAATTGGATAGGCTTAGCACCTATTGGGTATCTTCATCTGTCGGATGAACAAGGCGAAAAGAACGTGATACCCGATTCAGAACGATCACCCTTTATCGTTAAATTGTTTGAATTATATGCAACAGGCAATTATTCGCTCCTTAAACTGGCAGAAGAAGCCGAAAAAGTCGGTTTTCGAACTAAAAAAGGTAAAAGGGTTGCAAGATCTCAAATCGATTCTATTCTTAAAAACCCATTTTATTGCGGAATGATGAGGACGAAGTATGGTTTGACGGAACACCATTATAAGCCTCTCATTTCTTCTTCACTTTATCAACAAGCACAAGATGTTTCAGCAGCGTATTACAAGAAGCCTCATAAAAAGATTTCTGAACCATTTATCCTTCGAGGCATGATTACTTGCGCTCATTGTGGCTGTACGGTCACTCCCGAGATTCATAAGAAGCGTTACATCTACTATAGCTGTACGAATGCCAAGGGAGTTTGCAAAAAAGTATATATCCGTGAAGAGTCCTTGGTTGAGTCTCTTTCTCAATACTTTGACCACATTGCCTTAAGCAACCAGCAAATTGCTGATGTCACAAGCTATCTAAAGAAAATCCATGAATCCGAGAACCTTTTCCTTACTGAAAGTTTAACTGCCCTGCGAAACGAGCAGGGCCGTATCCCAAAGCGAATCGGTCAGATGTACGATGATAAGTTAGATAGACTGATTGATGAGAAGATGTATCTTGAAAAAGTGAGAGATTGCAAAGCTCGACAAGTTAAGATCATTGAGCAGATGGCTCGCCATGAGCAAGCAGATTAAAACTTTTATATAACCGCCAGCATGGTGATGAATTTAACCGCTCGTGCTAGGGAGATCTTTGAGAGTTCTGAAGTGGATGAAAAAAGTCAACTGCTAAACTTTATGTTTCAGAACATAAAATTGGATAAAAACCTGTCTATACAGGCATGTGATCTATTTACAAAACTAGTGGACGGTAAGAAGCGTCCAAAAAAATGGGGGCGGTTGGACTCGAACCAACGCAGACCGAAGTCGAGAGATTTACAGTCTCTTGCCATTGCCACTAGGCGACACCCCCAGAGGGATGCTGACAGTAGGAATTGAACCCACAACCGTCCGATTACAAGTCGGGTGCTCTACCAATTGAGCTATGTCAGCTTACACAATACTCGTTTAAAAGATAGCGTTTAATTATGCGTAACTTATAGCAAAAATGCATGATTAGCGGCAAGTCATTTTATAAAAAAATAACGGGATATTCTAATTTTTTAGTGTTCAAGAAGTTAGTGCATTTTTTTCACGAATCGTTTGGCTTAATAATCTTACGCAGGCTATAGGCAAGCTTAAGAGAAGCCTTAAACTTGCGCTATAAAAAGCTCTTAATCAATCACTCTGTTTTCTCTAAAGGGGGGGCTTCTACAGAAGAGACTTCCTTTTCCGCATGGAGTAGGGGCGGCGCCTGCTTAAAAGTTTTAGCAATAGAATCTCCGAAAGTGCGTTCCATAAGATTAGGCATAGCAGGCTGATTTAACCATTTAGCAGTAAGTTTCTTTTTAGTGTACTTTTTTCCCCAGCAACAATTTTTATATTTCTTTCCTGATCCGCAGGGGCAGGGATCATTACGACTCACTTTTTCTGTCATATCCATATCCTTTAGGCTATATTGGTAAGATTTAGAGCAAATTATAGAAATGCCTTGACTCCGCCTCTAAGGGTACTATAAAGTATTTGGTAATTATTTTAAATAAAAGTTAATTTTTTATGACTATCTCTCTACCTATTGCTCAACCGCCCTGGTCGCGCTTAGGTAAAAAATTAGAAAGCACTTTTCGCCGAGCTCTTTATGACTATCAAATGCTAGAGAGCAATAATAAGATAGCGATAGCCCTATCGGGAGGAAAAGATAGCTTGACGCTATTATTTTTACTAAAAGCTATATCAGGTAAGGGCTTTCCTGAATTAGATATATATGCCATCCTTGTTAATGGCGAATTTTCTTGCGGGGCAGGCGTAAATGTCACCTACTTAAAAGCTATTTGCGATCAGCTAGGCGTCCATTTTATTGTTAAAGAATCTAAGCAAAAACTCGAAACACTTGAATGCTACAGTTGTTCTCGCGAAAGAAGATCCCTTCTTTTTGAAGCTGCCAAAAGTGTAGGAGCCACTACTATTGCTTTTGGCCATCATCGTGATGATAACATTCAGACCCTGTTAATGAATTTGTTGCATAAAGGTGAATTTGCAGGAAATTTACCCAAAATTTATATGCAAAAATATGGGATAACGATTATACGCCCTCTTATTTACATTCAAGAAGAAGATATTCGTGCTTTTGCAGAACAGTATGGATTCATAAGAATTACGTGCCGATGTCCTGTAGGACAAAATTCCATGCGCAAGAAAGTAAAGGGACTAATTAAAGAAATAGAAATTCTTTACCCTTATGCTAGCGAAAATATTGCCCGAGCCTCTCTTTTATATGGCTCGCATAAAGCTGCTAAGCCCTAATACATAGTGTTGAAATGATCGATAAAAACTTCCAGGATGCTTTTTATAAAACGCTCAGTTAGTTAGAAACATAAGCTTAAACTTACCTATAAAAAGCGATCGATTTTCCTTATCAAAACAAATCTTTCCTTAAAGATTTATTTTGATTTTTTTTTAATTCTCTCAAAAAGCTAATCACTTTTATTTTTACTGTTTACATTTGTTGTGGATCTTCATACACTTTTTATCAAAAAGGAGATCAATATGGTTTATTCCAGGTCCAATGAGCATGAAAATCATATCACTATTCAAGGAGTGGAAATTGCTTTAGGATTTCCTGACCAATTCAATTTTCAATGGATAGGTCAAAAAGATGTATTGGATCAACTTCTGGCAGCTTGGTTGGTCATTGATGAAAAAGATATACCTTTAAACCCTCGCTTAATTGGCAAGCCAGGAGTCGGCAAAACTACCCTTGCCTATGCAGCAGCAAAAAAGCTAAATAAAGAGGTTTATATTTTTCAATGCACGATGGATACACGTCCAGAAGATTTACTTATTAGCCCTGTTATAGATAAAGCAGGCGGAATCCGGTATGTAGCTTCCGCTTTAGTTACTGCCATGCTACGAGGGGGCGTCTGTATTCTTGATGAAGCTAATCGCATGAGTGAAAAGTCATGGGCTTCACTAGCTCCCCTTCTCGACACAAGACGCTATATTGAATCCATTGTAGCTGGCCTTAAAGTATCGGCAGACCCTGGCTTTCGCATCTGTATTACCATGAACGATGATACTTCGACGTTTGAGATTCCGGAATATATTCACAGTCGTTTACAGCCTCAGATCTATCTGGATTTTCCCGAAGCCGAGGAAGAAAAACGCATTCTTAAAGAAAATCTACCTTTTATTGATGAGTATATTGTTGAGTACGTTATTAATTTTTTACAAAAAGCCCATACTAACGCTGAAAATTACACGATCAGGGACGGAATCAATATTGCACGTTATGCAGCGAAGAGGTTAAAAACTTTAGAAAACAGTAAAATTAATATTGATAATTTGCTACGTCAAGCCGTTCTCATGACGCTTGGCGATGAAGCACTTACCCACCTCATGTAAATTTTATGAACAATCTACAAGCATTTTATATTCAGAAGGGAGCTGTTTTTGCGGTACCCATTCTCCATTATAAAATGGAAATGGCAGCTCAGGTACGCATGGCTTTTGAGGCCATTCAACCTGATTGCGTTGCCGTGGAACTTGCGGAAACTATGCAGCTACAATTATTGCATGCCGCCTCTCGTCTACCGGATATTAGTGTGGTGATGTGCTATAATAAAAATCATACGCCTATCTATTATATGAGTGAACCTTGCGATCCTGCTTTTGAAGGTCTGCGCAGTGCCATGGAAGCTCAAATTCCTGCCTATTGTATCGACCTTGATGTCGATGATTATCCTGATAGTACAGAATATATGCCTGACACTTATGCTATACACAAAATAGGGTTAGAGAACTATTATAAAGCATATAAAGATTTTTTTTTAGAAAAATCAATCAAAAGTACTATGGATCAACAGCGTGAGATGTTCATGGCAAGACGCTTAAAAGAACTCTCTTTTAGCTATGAAAGAATACTTTTTATAGCCGGCATGTCGCACATAGAAAATATTCTTACATTGATGGATAAAGCTTCTTTTGCTCCTTTGAAGCATGCCTCAAGAGAGCATATTGAGCTGCTCACCTTATCGGAATTATCTACCCAAGAAGTTATGGCAGAATATGGATGGATCACTAAAAATTATGAACAAGCCAGGTGTGCCTATCCTTTAAAAAATAGAGAAGAGTCTGCTTTTTCTTCTTTTCCTCCTGATCGTCAAAAGCTCATCTATAATCTCTTTAAGTTGGCCGCTGAAAATTATACTAAGAATACGGGAAACAGCTTTCCAGGCTATAATTTTCGCAATATCATGAAATTCTCTCGCAACTATGCATGGCTCCATCAGCAACTTTTACCCGACTTGTATCAGCTAATCAGCGCTGCCAAAGGATGTGTAGATCACAATTATGCCTATGAAGTATGGGCTTTGGCAACAGAATATCCCTATAGACGTAATGTAGATCAGCTTACTGAAATTGATTTATCTATTGAAGATATCTGGGGAGCTAGTAAAAGCATTCGTTTTCATAGGAAAGAAAAAAGCAGAAAAGATTTATCTTTTCATAAGCAACGCAAGAACCGAGCTCAGCTTCATTTTAGACCACCTCCCCTGTTTAGTATTTGCTCGTATCCTCCCGAAGACCTAGTGATTGAAAAATTTGGGGATTTCTTAAAGAAGAAGGGCACTCAGCTCATGCGCGAAGAAGCTGCTCGCATCGTTCCTTTTTCTTCAAGTCTAGAGGATGGAGTCGATACTAGAGAAACGATTCGCCATTGGCATGAAAAAAAATTATATGTCAAAGTTTCAGGGAAGCCTCCAGGCGGAGTAGGGTCAATAGTAGTAATATTTGATGAAGATACTCCTAAAGAAAATGAATTTTACTTAGAAAAGTTTCCTTGGCGTACGACTTGGCTAGGAGAACATAGTCAGGAATCCGATATGGCTTTTTATGCTACCGATCTCCATGCTAATGTGGTCGGGCCCGGCATCTCGCGTTGTCAGTATGGAGGTTTTATGATGTCATATCCTCCCCGTAGAATGTTTGATATATGGTCTGACGCTGATTATCAAAATTGTATTTCTAAAGCTGAGGTGCTTCTTATGGCAGCTATCGATTATGCTGTCCAATCGCTAGTGGTCTATGTTGCCAATCAACCACCTCGCTCCCTATTGAAAAGTTTTGCACGCCGCTATGGCAAAAAGATAGTTTACATCCCTTCAGGGCAACTATCTCCTCTTACCCTTAATAAGTTGCGTACATTTCATGTATTAGATGGGCAAAGCAAGAGAGAAATTGCTGGCGACTATATTTTTTAAAATTTTACCAGCAAACAACTTTTACAAGCTTAAAGATAAAAAGATTTATTAGCTGGACGAGTATTTTTTTAAGACATCAGTTTATGCTGAGCATAATGAATGATTTCATTAAGAGTTTTAAGGCGCTCAATTAGCTCAGGAGTTAAACGTAGATCTAAGTTCAAACGATGGATTTTTTGTTCCCATAATTCAAGTTGGGATTTAAAATCAGCTTTCTGAGTAAAAGTTAGAGTTTCGGCTAGGTTAATTTCATCATACCAAGGAGGAATGTGTTTTTCTAAGTAGGCAATCTGGATAAGCGCATCTTTCAAATCCTCATTTTCTTCCTCATCGCGTAAGTCAGGTAATGACTGATTAACAATTTTATCAATTGCATGAAGAGCTGCATCGAAATATTTTTCGCGGCGCTTATCAACTTGAGCTTTCCATACAGCAATTTCTTTTAAAGGAAGGTTTTCTGGTTTTACCCTTAAGGCGTTAAGAGCATGAAGATAAGATTGTAAACGAACCTCAAGACGTTGGGCTAAATCTATCTTTTCCTCTTCATCTATCGAAAGAGCCTCTAGCATATGTTCTTGATAATCAGTGATTACTTGTACATCCCTGTCTATCACTTCAAGAAATTCATCGATCGTATAGCGGATAACAGCCTTAAAAAGAGCTTCTTTGTCGGTAGTCTTTGAGCAAATTTGAATCCATAACTTAGCTTTTTCTACCCATTGGCTATAACGCTGATAAGTTTTTGCTTGATGTAAAACCGAGCGCGGCTGCTCTATAGATTTATGTAAACGAGAAACCTCCTTAATAAGCGGATCTATTACTGCTTCAATGTAAACAAAAGCTTCAGCATCAATTTCTTTATGAAGCTCATTCTTAATAGCTTGTAATTGAATTAGTACCGCGCTGGCTTTAGATTGCAAATCTTGGATTCTCCCCACCAGAGGATGCTCTTGCAGAGGTTTACTTTGGAACCTTTGAAACGTTGAACGTATTCTATCTACAAAGCGAGCCAAAATGGTCAAACGTTTTTTTGCTGGCTCTTTTATAAAGGAATCTTGAGCATTTGAAGGTTTAGGTTTCTTTGGTGCCATAAAATTATATCACTATCCGGTAAAGACGCACTTTACCGTATAGTTTTATTTTTGTCAGGCGATAATTCTTAAAGAAGTTAATGTGATTATTATGATTGACTTATCATTAAAAAACATTTATATTTGCTCTTCAACTGCTATGGATTTAACATGTCTAAACGGCCTCATTTACTTATAACAAACGATGATGGCATTTATGCCCCGGGTATTCGACATCTCTGGAATGCTTTAAAAGATTTTGCAGATATAACGATCGTTGCGCCTGCAACCGAGCAATCAGCAGTCGGTGTTAGCATTACCGTACGTAACCCTCTTCGTTTACATCAGGTTGAATGGGCTGGCCAAACCCAAGCCTGGAGTCTTACAGGCACTCCTGCCGATTGCGTAAAGATGGGGCTCAAAGTAATCCTTGACAGGAAACCAGATTTGATTGTCTCGGGGATTAATCGTGGATCGAACGCAGGCCGCAACTTAATGTATAGTGGCACCGTAGGAGGTACTATTGAAGGTATTATTCAAGGTGTGCCTGGCATTGCTTTTTCTTGTGTAGATTACTTCAATACTGACTATCAAAAGGTAGAACACTATGTACCTCTTTTAGTGGATTATGTGGTGAAGCATCCCCTGCCCTCGGGTAGCTTGCTAAATGTTAACTTTCCCACTTATCAACATGAGATTAAAGGATTCAAACTGACCCGCCAAGGGAAAGAATTTTGGGCTGAAGATCCGTTAGAGCGTAATCATCCTGCTGAAGGACATTCTTATTACTGGCTAGGTGCTAAATTGCAGCAATTCGAAGAACATGAGGATAGCGACATTTCTTGGCTTGCCCGTGGATATATCGCGGCAGTACCTGTGCATGTAGGAGAATTAACAGATTTAGCTCATTTCAATGAGGCAAAAAGCCATTTTGAAGATCATCTAAATTTGCAAGCTGAGCCTTAAGAAAAACAAGAAAAGAAGTTAAAAATAAAACTTTTATTATCTAAGGAATTAGATCGATTCCAATAAAAGCCCTCCTGCTTGGCTATCAATTCCAGCAGCTCTTGCTTTTACTCTCAATTTTTAAGATTTTATAATGTCTGGTAAAAGATCTTTGGCTTGTATCCTTCCTTCTTTATTTTTAAAGGCTAACTTGAGTAAGCAAAGATAATAGTTATACACTTTGAAAAAAGTCGAGTAGCGCGAGGGGATCACACCCTCACGCTCTCACAGTTCCGTACGTGAGCCTCTCAGCTCATACGGCTCCTATTGTCTAGTCGCAGGTATGGCGCCCATTTTCCAGTGAGCAAATAGCTGAGGTTCTCGTTTTGCGATCCCTCCCAACCAATGCATTGCCCTTCTGCTGTGGCCTCTTAACTTCTTGTATTTCCTTTCCGCCCACCTTGCTAATGTACGGTTTGCAACATTGAAAATTTGATAGAGTTCTGATTTGTAATATTTACCATAGTAGTTGATCCAACCTCTTATCATGGGGTTAAACATTCTTGATAAATCTACAATCTTCTTGTCACTGCGCAGATGCATTTTCCAACTTCTCATCGTACTCGTTATTGCTTTCTTTGCTTTATTGCTTACTGCGGGACTAAAGTTGATGAAGAGCTTTCCATACCGATTCTTTGATCTTCTGGCTCTAAAAGTATATCCCAAAAAATCAAATTTCTCGTTTAGGTATCTTTTTCTTCGTTCATCATCTTTGCAATAGACGATTTTTGTCTTTGCAGGATGCAACTCCAGTTTGCATTGAGCTAAGCGTTCTGCAATAGCTTTCTTTATTTCGTTGGCTTGCGCTTCCGTTTGACAGTGAACCACTATATCATCAGCATAACGCTCGAATGGATTACCTGGATAGCATTTCCTCATCCATTCGTCTAAGGCATAATGAAGAAATAGATTGGCTAGTAAAGGGCTGATTACACCCCCTTGTGGAGTCCCTCTATCTCTTTTTATAAGTTTCCCGTCTGCATCTTGCTCTGGCGCTTTTAGCCAGCGTTCTATATACAGAAGAATCCATTGGCTTTCGGTGTGTTTCCTTACGGCTCTCATCACGAGCTCGTGGTCTAAATTATCGAAAAATCCTTTGATATCAAGGTCAATAACATAGTCGTTGCGCCAACATCTCTGTCTAGCGACTCCTACGGCTTCTAACGCTGATTTTCCAGGTCTGTACCCATAAGAATCAGGATGAAAATGTGGGTCAATCTCTGGCTCTAGATACAGCTTAACGACCATCTGTGCGATTCTGTCTGATACTGTGGGTATTCCCAGCTTTCTCAGCTTTCCATCACTTTTTGGTATGGCAACTATCTTTACGGGAGGCGGAAAGTAGCTCCCCGACGATAGGCGATTCCAAAGTTTATACAGATTGTCTTTAAGATTCTTTTCAAATTCTTCTATAGACTCTTCGTCAACACCTGCTGCTCCTTTGTTAGCTTTTACTCTCTTGTATGCTTCCCATACAATGGATTTAGAAATACAATACGACTTTGCTGTATTCATCGATTCCTCCTGTTTCCAGTTGTTCGATTAATCTTAAGCTAAACAATATAGTCCCCTTCGCTCCACCTCCATTACAGAGGTCTCCTCACTACTACGGGCTATTCCGCCCCTGTTCCTTGCATCGGTACTCTGGTTCTTATGGGGCTTCCATTTGAACTTCTCCCTTTTCATCAAGGCGACAGGTTCCCACGTTCCGTATAAGAGCCTGTAGTTAAGTTCACGTCACCTTTATGCCGGATGCCATCTAAGCAGTTAATATTAGGTTTCCCTTAGATTTGTCCTGGGTTAACTAAGACCCCCCAGTTTTGACATCATCCCTATGCTTTCGACACGTCATCAGTGATTCATTTGCATTCGTCTCCTTAACTCTCACCTGATATAGTCTTGCTATACCTTTTCCTTAACGCTCACCACATGGGCTCTTTACCCATGCAGCTTAAGGTGGTTTGTAACCTATGCCTAAGTCATCGGTTACTAGGGGCCTTCCCTAATCTCTTGTACAGCATCTTTGACCCGCCGTTGGCTTGTCAAAGTTCGTGGCGCACCTTAGTCTGCATAACCAACCCTTTGAAACATGTCTCTCTACTTAGTTCGAGAGATTTTTATAAAATACGGGGCTGCATAAGGAGTATTTCAAAGGCGTATTAAGAGCTCTTTAGAGCTATCACTCCCCCCCCCCTTTTTTTTGGAAAAGCGTTGAGGAAAATCTCTAAATTAATAAAGGGGATATTTTAAGAATGTTAAGATTAAGGTAAGCCAATCTTCTCTAAGAAAAAAAAGTGAAATGATTAAAAAGAAACGCGGGAGACGGGACTCGAACCCGCAACTTCCGGCGTGACAAGCCGGTGCTCTAACCAATTGAACTACTCCCGCGTGTGCATAGTTGGGCGCAACAGGACTCGAACCTATGACCACCTGTGTGTAAGACAGGAGCTCTACCAACTGAGCTATACGCCCTCAAAAGGAAGCATTCAATATACATTTTACAGCTATTTATCTCAAGCATTTTCATTTTTTCTTAGGAAAAAATAGTGCTCTTCTCTAATAACCAGCTCATTATAAAAAATTTATCTTTTTTAATGAGCTAAGCAAAGAGCTTAAAAAAATCCTTAAGAGCAGTAAATAATCCGCAAAGCAGCCTCATCTTTTTCTTTACATTTAATTGAATTTTATTTATACTGTTTTCTTTGACAAACCCCTAACTAATTTTAGATTATGCACCATCCTACCTCAGCTAGCACTAAATCCATCGGTTCAGAGCTTATTATTTATCTCTTTTTAATTGCAGGTGCTTTTTTAGCTGCTTTTGCGATTCAAGTTTTTCTGATCCCCAACCGTTTAATCGATGGTGGAATTGTAGGAATAGCCATGGTATGCGCTAATATTTTTGGCACTCAATATTTAGGATATTTTACTTTTGCTTTAAACTTGCCCTTTGTTTTTCTGGCTTACAGGTATATAGGCAAAGTTTTTGTCCTTCATATGTTTTTTGCTCTTCTTTTCTTTACCGGCTTTATTTTTTTTATTGAGCATTATATGCCCTGGGCAGAATTTAAAGGAGAAACGCTTGAGGTAGTAGTGATTGGCGGAGCGCTTTTGGGAATAGGCATAGGCTTAATCATTCGCTATGGTGGCTGTCTTGATGGCACAGAAATTCTAGGGATTATCAGTAATCGTCTCACGGGCTTTACCGTTGGACAGGTTGTTTTGGTTATTAATATTTTTGTATTTAGTGCTGCTGGAATCGCCTTTAAAGATTGGCATCCTCCTCTTCTCTCTTTGATTACCTACATGGTAGTTAGCAAAATTATGGATACTGTCATTGTAGGTTTAGATGAGACTAAATCGGTCATTATTATTTCTTCCAAATCAGAAATTATTGCCAATGCGATCGTACATGAACTAGGCTTAGGGCTAACCATTATGTATGGACGAGGCGGCTTTTCAGGAGATGAGCGAGAGATTCTTTATGTAATCGCCGAACGCCTTCAGCTTGCTGATCTTAAAGAGCTTATTTATAGAGAGGATCCTGCTGCTTTTATTGCTATTGAAAATCTTCATGAAGTGGCCAATGGCAATCAAACGGGAAAATACAAAAAAACAAGTCTGAAAGAGCTATTTTCGCGGATGTTAAGTATAAAAAAATGACTTTATCCTTTGATGAGATCAAAGTAAAAGCATTAGAATTAGGTTGGGATGATGTAGGAATTACCCCAGCAAATGTTCGCCAAGAAGATATTCAAGCCTACAAAGAATGGCTCGCCGAAGGAAAGCATGCAGATCTGGCCTACATGGAAAAGGAAATACGTTGTTATCCTCAGCAATATTTTCCCCAGGCAAAGACGGCACTTATTTTTCTTAGCTACTATAAGCAACCTAAAGAAAATCTCCTGGCAGGCCAAGGGTTGATAGCCTCCTATGCTAGAGGAAGAGACTATCATCATGTCCATCGTAAACGACTAAAAAACTTCATTCAATGGCTAGAAGAGCGCGTAGGTGAACAGGGAATAGCTAAAGGATTCAGCGATTCTAGCCCCCTTTTAGAAAAAGCTTTGGCCGTACAGGCTGGGTTGGGTTGGTTTGGCAAAAACACTTTACTTATTCACCGACGTTTTGGCACTTACACTCTGCTTTCAGGCATATTGACCTCGTTAGAGATACCAGGAGCTGTGATTTCTCTACGGCTACCGCGTTGTGGCAGTTGTACACGTTGTATAGATGCTTGTCCTACTCAGGCCTTAACTTCCCCCTATAAGTTAGACGCTGCTAAATGCTTATCTTATCACCTAATCGAATCTAAAAAACCCATTCCTCTAGAAATACAACAAAAAAATCCTGGTTATATTTTTGGCTGTGACATTTGTCAAGATGCCTGTCCTCATAATCAAAGAACTTTACCCTCTCTCACCGCAGCTTTTTCTCCTGCGAGCGGCAATGGAACTTATTTAGATTTGGAAAAATTAGAAGAATGTGAGAAAAATCCTGAGAAGCTATTTGGTACACCTTTGCAACGCCGAGGGATTACAGGATTAAAATATACCGCCGAAACCTTAAAACTAAAGTAAATGAATAGCCCTTATACTTTCACTTTCCTTCATCACTAAGTTATACCTTTTAAAATAACTGCAGCTGTATAGCCAAAAAGAAATCAATCTTTTTCAAGCTGACTCTTTCCCTAAACACAAGCTTTTCACTAAGTATATGATTACATAAAGAGCTATTCAAGAGCGTATTGCTTTTGCAGTAAATAAAATTTAATTTTCATTCCTTTGATTCATAATGGCTGCTCATTTTTTAAGCGACTTTTCTATAAAATTTCTAGCAGCTTCTTTAAGATAAATGCCTGTTGTAAATTTTTTTATTGAAAATTATCTCTATATACATACACTCACGAACAGCTGAACGCACGCCTAATTTTATTGAGGAGCTACATGCTATATAATAATGTCGAAGATGAAGCTCATTTGTTTAAAACTGATTCATGGCGCTTATTTAGAATTATCTCTGAATTTGTAGAAGGCTTCGAAAATATGACCACCCTCGGGCCTTCGGTATCTATCTTTGGCTCTGCTAGATTACAAGCTAGCCATCCTTATTACAAGTTAGGCATTGATGTGGCAGGACATATTGCCAAAAAAGGTTTTGCTATTATTACCGGTGGCGGGCCAGGCCTCATGGAAGCGGCTAATAAGGGAGCTCAAATGACGCAGGGCAAATCTTGCGGATTAGGAGTAGACCTGCCTTTTGAAGCAGAGTTAAATCCTTATATTGATAGAAAGTATCGCCTGAATTTTCGCTACTTTTTTATACGTAAGGTCATGTTTATTCGTTATGCTCAAGGGTTTGTCTTTTTGCCCGGAGGTTATGGCACATTGGACGAATTATTTGAAGCTCTTACCCTTATTCAAACTCATAAGATCCACCCCTTCCCTATCTATCTAATGGGTAAGGATTACTGGAAGGGAATAATAGATTGGATTAAATCTACCATGCTTACTCAACAATGTATCTCAGAAAATGATTTGAAGTTAATTTCTTTGACGGATGATCCAGAAGAAGTAGCTAATGGTATTGAACGCCATTACCAGCGCAACCACACGCAAAAAAATTTTTAAAAACCCTATTAGCTTGAGGGTTATGTTTATTTATTTGATAGTTAAAAGAGAGTCTCTCTGCCCCAGGCCTGCTAGATAATCAATTTGCTTTGTCCTCCTCAAAATAGGGTACATCAGGCATCCTCGATGATTACCTTATAAATCAAAATATAGTCAGCCTCCTCATTCATTTACTTCTTTGAGCCTATCCCGATAATCTGCCTATCCAAAACATTATAAGACTAAAATTTAACAACCCTTTCCAATATTTCACTTGTCTTTCCCATCGCACAACGATTCTTCTAAACTTTCGTTGTAGCCAAGATATGGCTCTTTCAACTTGCCACCTCCATTTCTTGAGCTGGCAGACAATCACCTCAGCTTTCTTGATAGCCCCTATTCTTCGCCTAGGTATAAATGGATATATTTTCCTTTTTAGCAACTTCTCCCTAAGTTCCTCAGAGTCGTATCCTTTATCAGCTTCTAAAATAGGTATGACTTGGCTAAATTCATAAAGCCTTTGCAGCTTATCCATATGCGGATCAATCAACTTTTCCACCTGTTTCCTTTCATCTCCTTTAGCACTGGTTACTTCAAAGCTTAATGGACTGCCATTGCCGTCTACCAGAAGATGGGTAGTCATGCCTTTACCCTTGTAACCATAGTCTATTAACTCACCGCCTCCCTTTCCCCCTGAAAAAAAAACCATCAATGGCTAGTCTTTCCCAATTAATCATTCCTGCCACATCTGCGCATTCCTTTAATGCCGATAGCAAGCTATCTAAAGTTCCATCTTCTTGCCATTTACCTAGCCACCGATGAGTGGCAGATCTTGATCCCCAATTCGGTCCTTTAGGAAGATCACACCAACGCGAACCGGTAATCAAAATCCAAAATAAGCTATTACAAATCTTTCTCCACGGAGTATGAGGCTTTCCCTTTAATTTTTTTGGAGAGCTCTGTGGCAAAAGTGGTTTTAAGATTATCCATTGGGTATCTGTAAGTCCTTCAAATCTTCCTGGCATACATCTTCTCCTTCTTAAAAAAGAAGAGTATACACCACAAATTTAAATTTTTCAATATTATCGGGATAGGTTCTTATTCTATTTCAACATTTCTTTCATTTATTTTTATAATTATTTCTTAAATAGTTTTTTTTAATTATTATCTGTACTATTAGATCTATTATGAAAAATTTGCTGGAAAAAATTAATAGATAGCCTTCAGCTTATCATACCATAAAACTTTTTGCATTTCTTACCCCCGTAGTCACCGATTGGCGAAAATCCATCTTTCCTCTCTCTTAAAAAGCATGTTATACGCTTTCGAGCAACTCCTTATGCAAACCCCTACTTTATAAAACCATTCGCTTAAGTAGAGAAGCAACTTGTAAAGAGTGGGCATGCAGACGTTGTTTTTTTTTAAGCATATTAACTATAAAGCAAATTTGAAATTATCTATTCTTTAAGTTTTTGAGCCTCACTCTGCTATTTTATTTCTCGTTAGCATTTTTTTACAGTGGCAGCCCTATAAATTTCTTCAAAATTTTTGATTTCTTAAAAAAATCCTTTTTTACAAGTTATTTTTTATCTAAGGTTTTAATTTGAAAACATTAAAGCACCAACTTAAAACATTAATGTTAAAAACATTTTCAAACATTAATAATTCAATTAATTAAAACTATTATTATATTAGTTCTATACTTTATAATAAAAATATAGTTAAAATTTAAATAGGATAGTTATTATGGAAAGGCCCTCCAATGATTACTCATCTAGTCATTTAACTAATCGTGCTTTATTCAATGAAAGCCAAATATCCAAGCCTAGGGATAAAATAGAAGCTATTTTCCAAATTATTAAAGATATGAAGGGTAAGGATAACGGCTTGGCTACTGTTCAATCACCCGAAGTCTTAATCGATAGATTGTCTGTAAAGCATAAAATTTGGCAAATTAAAACCAATTTACTTCCCCTTATTTTGAGTCAGAGCTCATCCCACGTTTCTATTAAACAAGCCACTTCCGGTACGAATGGTTGCTATTTTGTTAAATATAACTTTGAAAACCAAAAGATTGAAGGAGTGTTTAAACCTATTAATGAAACAGAAAAAACGCGAGCAGGCATTCCTGAAAACGAACAAGCGGTAAGAGAATATTTAGGATATATGTTAAGCCAATATCTTACAGCCCATTTAATCAGAAACAATATAAGAATAAACATTCAAAATTTTGGAGTACCTCCCACGAGTATTGCTAGCTTTGATAAAATCTCCTTCTCAAGCGAAGAGGGGCAAATAGGCTCCTTCCAAAAATATAAAGAAGGTGTTCCCTTGACAGACTTACCAGAAATTAAATTACAGAACATTTCTAGAGATGAACTAATGAAGATGCTTGTCATGGATATCATTATGTTAAATACTGACCGTCACTTAGGAAATGCTTTTCTCGCCCCCAAAGATAGTATCATTTTAATTGATCAAGGAAGTACTTTTCCTGGCTTAGCTTCATTAAAAAAAGGCAACACACATGACAATTTAGGATTTGAGTGGATGTTCATAAATTTCACTCAGGACAAAATTCCCCCTGCCTGGCAAGAGTTAATTTTAAGTATTCCTCCTAAAGAGCTTTATACAACTTTAGTAGAAAAGCTAGAGGAACTTCAATCTATTTATCCGGATACACCTTCTTTAACCATTGGGGGAAACGTTCTTTTTAATTCACTGGTTTCATTGACTTTCCTTCAACATTGGGTAAAGAACGTGGGCCAACAGTTACCTAGTCGCGAGCTACTGCGTTGTTTCATTCCCGAAACTATTCCTTACATTTATGCCGTTAAAAAGGATTCTTCAAAAGAGATTACAATGCTTCAAGAACAATCTGTGCATAACTTCAATCGTGACAGAAATTCATTAGCTAATAATTTAGATACTGATATGCAAGAAGGGAAAAGTGGCTATTTTACAACCAATCCTATATTTTTAAGCCTTGTCAAAGATGCTTACAAGGACTTTGAAAATGCGCTAGCTCTTAAGAATTCTGAGCCCATTAACGTTCAAATGTTTCTTAAAAACTGGGATGTTGCTGAACAAACTATAATGAAACGAGTAATAGGCCTGACCTTTAAAGAAACAAACCTGCTAGCAAGAGAGTATTTTTCTCATAAATGAACATTTTCTAAAGCTTTTTAAGTTCGGCTTTATACTCATATTGATCAGGCGGAAATCGATGGGGAGCAAGAATTTCAAAAAAAGCAATAGGAAAAAGGTTATCTTCCATAGTAATCACCTTGCGATCCTGAAAAAAACTTCTTTTGTCTTTAGGGACAGCAATTCCCTTCTGGTAGAAACTTTGATAAAGAGCAGAATTAGCACACGTCATTTCCCATTGATCATCGAAATAAGTAAAAGTAATCACAGCTACCTGCGTTTTTTTACTAACTAAAGATTCATATTTAAACAAGCCTTTATTATTAATTCTATCTTGTAAAGAAATAGTTTCATTATGGGATACATTCATAATTACCTCTTATTTAGAGAATAATAATTGAAAAAGCTTAAATTTGTCTATCAAAAATAACGTATGCATTTAAGGGTTAATTAAAATTCAGCTCATTAAACAGGATTTGCTGGGGATTTATAACTTAACCCTACACAACACTTGACCTGACAAATATGAGTTACCTGGCTGATACTATTTTTGTCAGTTGTAACTTATCTAACATCCTTTCTTGCGCAAGATGTTTTGCATCTAAGAATGTTTGTAAAGGCGTGTTGTCAAAACAATACTTTCCTGTATGTATTCTCTCGTTATTATACTCATTCATCCATTTATCCACATCCTCTTGTAATTCTTCAACATTTTTAAACACTTTCTTCCTAAAAGCTGTGGCATAAAATTTGTTCTGAATGGTCTGATGAAACCTTTCGCAGATTCCATTCGTTTGAGGGTGCCAAGCTTTAGTACGAGAATGGTCCATGCCTTCAATGGCCAGATATAGCATCATACTCATGATGCTCTCTTGCTCCACAGTACTCTGTACCACAATCGGTCAATATTCTTAAACCATGAATATTTTGCTCTTTAAACCAGGGAATGACTTGATCATTTAAGCAGATCTTGGCGCTACCAATGCATTTTTCCTATCATACAGCTTGACGAGAGCTACCTTAGAATAAGTCTCGATCTCTGTCTGTTAATAAATGCGTCCCACACCTTTAATAATGCCTACATAATAGGTATCTTTGAGATAGTAGATAACCTGTATGCTCAGTTTCAATTTCTCTATGCACTTCTTTTTCTTCCTTGGCTTTTTCAAGAGCTTTTAGTTGATTCTCTGTTAATATCATTTCTTCCTGAGCCATTTTAGCTTCTGATAGTTTCAAGACATTTTTGAAAAGTCTTAAAGATTGTATCTAATCCAAACAGAACGCCCCCCTTGGCGAAATGAAAACGCCTTGTTTCTTAAGCTCGTTACATACTCTTAGTTGCCCACAAGCAGGCTTTCGAAGAGTAAAACCAACCACAGCTTTTTCGATAGACTCGTCTACTCTGTTTTTAATACAGGGTTTTTTACGTGTCATATCTTGAAAAGCTGTCTCTTCCCCTTATTTCATAAAGTTCTTTGAATCTATAAGAGCTATCTCTAGAATATCCTATCATTTTACACGCCTAGATACAGGAGTTTATTTTTTATAGCTTTTTGATGAGTTGCTAAATTTGGTATTTGACACTCCTTGTGGGTCTTGGGGCTGCTCACTTTAACTTCAGCCCTATCACTAAATAAGCAACAGGACTTTGAGCTTCGCATTTTTTAAACCGTATTTCCTTTATTTTTATCGCTAATTTAAGATTAAATCTTCTCTATTACAAATTCTCCATAAAGCATTAGATTGATGATAAACGCTTTATGAATATACTCTTCCGCCTTATCTAAATTGCCTTGAGCTTGGTAGATTTGTCCTAGGGTGTTGTAAAGAATTGCCACCTGGAGATGATATTCACCAAAAAGCTTAAGATCGATGGCAAGTGCTTTGTTAATAGACTCTATCGCCTGGACTAAATTGCCTTGCTTTTGGTAGATTATTCCTAAGTTGCTGTAATCGATTGCCACATCGGGATGATGTTCACCAAAAAGCTTAAGGTCAATGGTAAGCGCTTTTTTTACATACTCTGCCGCTTTATCTAGATTGCCTTGCTTTTGGTAGATTTGCCCTAGATTGTTGTAACAGGTTGCCACGTTGGGATGATTTTCACCAAGAAACTTAAGGTTAATGGCGAGCGCTTTGTTAGTATACTCTTCCGCTTGGCCTAGATTGCCTTGCTCTTGACAGATTACCCCTAAGCTGCTGTAGTTGATTGCCACTGTGGGATGATTTTCACCAAGAAACTCAAGGTTAATGGCGAGCGCTTTATTGCTATGCTCTGCTGCTTTGTCTAGCTTGTTTTGTTCTTTGTAGATCATTCCCAAGTTGTGGTAACAAGTTGCCATCAAGGGATGATTTTCACCAAAAAGCTTAAGGTTGATGGCAAGCGCTTTGCTAGTATACTCTTCGGCTTGGCCTATATTGCCTTGAGTTTCGTAGATTTGTGCTAAGTTATTGTAATAACTTGCCACATTAGAATTATTTTCCCCAAAAAGCTTAAGGTTAATGGCGAGCGCTTTGCCAATAGACTCTAAAGCTCTATCTAAATGGCCTTGCTCTCGGTAGATTGTCCCCAGATTGTTGTAATCGATTGCAACCTTGGGATGATTTTCACCAAAAAGCTTAAGGTTGATGGCAAGCGCTTTGCTAATATACTCTTCTGCTTTGTCTAGATTACCTTGCTTTCGGTAGATTATCCCTAGATTGTTGTAATCGATTGCAACCTGGGGATGATTTTCACCAAAAAGCTTAAGGTTGATGGCAAGCGCTTTGCTAATATACTCTTTCGCTTTGTCTAAATGGCCTTGCTCTAGGTAGATTACTCCTAGGTTATTGTAACAATTTGCCACCATAGGACGATATTCCTCAGAAAGCTTAAGGTTGATGGCAAGCGCTTTGTGAATATACTCTTCTGCTTTGTCTAAAATGCCTCGCTCTTTGCAGATTAGTCCTAGGTTGTTGTAATCCCTTGCAATCACAGGATTATGTTCTCCAAACAGCTTAAAATCAATGATAAGCGCTTTATTGCTATACTTTGCCGCCTGGTTTAAATTGCCTTGTTCTAGATAGATTTGTCCTAGGTTGTTGTAACAATTTGCCACAGTGGGGCAATATTCATCAGAAAGCTTAAGGTCAATGGCAAGCGCTTTGTTAATATATTTTTCTGCTTTGCCTAAATTGCCTTGTTCTTGGTAGATTAGTCCTAGGTTATTGTAGAAATTTGCCATATGGGGATGATATTCATCAAAAAGCTCACTACCCATGGCAAGCGCTTTTTTAACATGCTCTTCCGCTTTGTCTAAATTGCCTCGTTCTCGGTAGATTGCCCCTAGATTGTTGTAATCGGTTGCAAGGCTGGGATAATTTTTACCAAAAAGCTCAAGATTGATGGCAAGCGCTTGGTTGCTATACTTTTCCGCCTGGTCTAAATTGCCTTGCTCTTGATAGATGTATCCTAGGTTGTTGTAACGAATTGCTACGGTAGGATGATTTCCGCCAAAAAGCTTAAGGTCAATGGCAAGCGCTTTTTTAACATACTCTTCCGCTTCGCCTAAATTGCCTTTCTCTTTGTAGATCATTCCCAGGTTGTTGTAACAAGTTGCCACTACGCAATGGTATTCACCAAAACGCTTAAGGTTGATGGCAAGCGCTTTGGTACTATACTTTGCCGCCTTATCTAATTTGCCTTGCTTTTGGGAGATTTGTCCTAGGTTATTGTAATGGTTTGCCACGGTAGGATGATTTTCACCAAAAAGTTTAAGGTCAATGGTAAGCGCTTTTTTAACATACTCTTTCGCTTTGCCTAAATTGCCTTGGCTCTGGTAGATTCCCCCCAGCTCGTGGTAATTGACTGCCACGGAGAGACGATTTTCACCAAAAAAATTAAGGTTGATGGCAAGCGCTTTGTTAATATACTCTTCTGCCTGAGCTAAACTGCCTTTCTCTTTGTATATTAGTCCTAGGGTGTTGTACTCTCTTGCCATCCCGGGGTGATATTCACCAAAAAGCTTGATGGTAATGGCAAGCGCTTTGTTGCTATAATCTATTGCTTTATCTAAATTGCCTTGCTCGTGGTAAATGATTGCAAGAGCACTTAAAACTTCTGTATTTTGTGGATTTTCTTGTTCTGCTAAAAGATAACATTTTTCTGCTTCTTTATGCTGAAAAAGCCTCCGGTATATATCGCCTTGCGTCTCTAGTGAGTTATCCTCCAAATCAGAAGATTTAAGTTTATCTTCATTGCCTGCTAAAAATTCGTGAATAGATTGATAGAAAGGAATAAAGAGGTGGTAGATTTTTTTTATCTTCTTTAGAGTTGTATGATCTAGGGCAAACTGCTGTTGAATAAGACCTGGATCCTCAAAGCCAAAAGGTTTAAGGAGAGGATTCATCATCTCTTTTTGCGCCTGATAATGAGAATAAGTCTTAAGGCGCATGAATAAGGCTAGGCTCATCCAATCCTTTAACTTTTCAGTAGCCTCTTTCGTTATAATCTTTAATTCACTTAGCTTATCCATCCTAGTAAAAGTGTCGGAAGCCTCTATTTTTTTAAGCAGCGCTAACCGGTCAAAAGCTAAATGAGGAAACCTATAAAAATCATTTTTAACTTGAAAAAGCATGCCATGCCTGTGTAAATCCATTCGCGGGTTAAAAGCTATCATATCAGCTAGCACAAGGTGCTGCTTGGCTAAATAATGGCGCAGATCAAGGTTTTCTTGATAAGACGTATTGAGTATTTCTTGAATTTTTTCATCATAGGCTTTAGTTAGCTCCTCGTTGCCTAACAAATGAGTAAAGTTTAGCAATTCCATAGGAAGATGGGGCTCTTTTTTATGCCACCACTGGCCTTTTTCATCTTTACCCACATATTGGGCCATCTGTTCAGGAGTTTGAATAAGCTCAAATGTCTTACCATTCCCCAGAGGAGTTTTACAGCCTTTTCCTTCTACTCCTGCTCCATCAAAGGCAAAGCCCCGCGACGTAATGCCATCGAAAAAGCCTATTGCTTTTAAGCAAGGGATGTTCAAAGCAGGAAGAATAGTTTCCCCTAAATTGATAACCTGTAAATGAATTAAATTGGTCAGATTTCTAAAGTACTTCCTATTTACAGGAGTATCTTCTTGTATAAGAATGCCAAATTCTAAGTCGGAATAAGGAGTCATCTCTTCTCTAGCTAATGAGCCAAAGCCTATCATGGCATACTCACAAGGCGCAGTATCTAATTGATGCATGGCTTGTATTACAAGCTGTCCGAAGAAAATTTTTATCTCGTGAGCTATCTCGCCATAAAGCTCTCTCACCTCTTGGGAAGGAGGATTCTCTGACAGGGTTTGAATTTTCTTCTCTATTTCTTCTCTAAATTTTTTTAATTTGTTACGATTGCGTTCAAATTGTTTCTCTATTAACACAGAATCAAAAGGTTTACCTTTACATTCTCTAACAAGTAAATTCTGTGCTTGAGCAAGTCTAGCTTTAAGAGCTTTTTGACGCTCTTGAGGAGCTAGGCGTAAGGCATAATTATAAAGCCCTGCCGCTTGCAGAAGCGTTTCAGACGTTTGTTTTCTTAGATAAATATCGCCTAGTTTTTCTATGCAAAAGCTTTCTTGAAGAGGATCTTTTTCTTGAACAGCCATTTGTAAAGCTTGCGTATAGGCTTGTTCTAATTCTTTTATCTCCTTGTCTGATAAAAGTTCCTGGCTCTCCAATGTTTTGAGGGTGTTTTTTAATGCATTTGTAGATAGAGAATTAGAAAAAAGAAAATTAGTGGGGGTTTTCGACTTTGAAAGAAGGATTTTATCTTGCTTTAAGGGCTTTTGAGCGTAGATAAAATGACCACCTAAATCCACAATAAAAATATAGTCTTGAGGCCTTTCTTCTTGAGGAATAGTTTCCCATTCCTGGGATCTATCTTTTTTAGATGTTAAGCCTACTTTTGAAGAGATAAGCATATCATTAATGCCACATCCCAAAGAGTCTTCATTCACTGTAACTAATCTTATAGGAATAGATAAAGCCCGGGCTAATAAATCTCCTTCGTCCAAGCCACTTACCCGACTTCCTTTTTTAATTATTTCTTTCGCCCTTTTACTGTCAGTGTGCTTAACAATGTCTGAAAGCACTTGCCTTAAATAGGAGATTTTATTACTTTGCTCTTCTAGCAATGGAATCTTCCTAGAAAGCCCTTTATAGCTTCCTAAAAAAGCACTGAAAAAGCAATCGCCGTCACCTGCAACCCCTTTTAATTCAAAACCTTCTTTATGTAGATAGGCAGCTACAGCATTTACTTTTATTTCTACTGCATCACTAATAATAGTTGAAGGATCATACCATAAAGATTTAGCTATTTGAGATGAGTTCCAGTGAGCTGGGAAAGGATTCAAGGAATTTGCTTCATTAGCAGCAAGCTGATTAGATGTGGGTAAATTACTTTTAATTTTCTTTAAATGGAGCCTTTTCCATCCATCCATTTGCTCAATTAATTGCTTCCACTCTTTACAAACACCTCGTGCGTTAGTTAGTTCTTGCTGACTCAGCTCCAGGAAAATCTTTAAGCTAATTTCTGCATACGGGCCTAGCCCTAGATAAGGCTTTTCTTTTGCTAGTTCCTTAAATGGAGTAAATATAAAAGAGTTAATAGAGAAACTTCCTAAGTTCATAAGCTTACCCTCCTTTTATCTAGCTTTATTTTCACCTGCCTTTCAAAGCATCAACTGCTTTATCAACAATTTTTTAAAGAAGCGTTATAATTTGTCAATCTAAATCTAAATTTTTTTTATTGGTATTAGGGCGGACGAGCTGTAGCTAAGTAAGAAGAGAGAGCAAAAAACTTTAGATGTAAGAGGATATCTTAAAACCGCTCTTTTAACTTATTAATCCGACTTAATATGAGCTTAATCATTGATAAATAAATCCAATTTTCCCTTACAGAGATTAAGCTACGGACTTTAGAATTTCTTTAATAATGTGCAAAAAGATAAGAGTAAAACAAGGGTTTTAAGATATCCTCTTATAAGGGGTTTTAGAAAAATTACTTGCAGACTCTAGCTTAACCTCTATCAGCTATCTCTCTAATTTTTTAACTCACCTAGTTGTAAAGTAGATTATTAGAAAGCAATAAAAAGGCAAGGGCAGGATTAAAGAATAAGCAATCCACGGCTAATATCATAAAACTTATAAACTTAAGGTTTTAAACTTGAGATGCTAATGCATTTCTTCATGCTATTCCCCTGCCATGTCCTACGAACAGATATCTTTTTATCTTACTCTTCTAAACTAAAAGAACACCCTTCTGCAATCAAGCCATCAATATAGCTTAGATGAAAATCGGAATGAAGAAATTTTTTATCATGAAGCATATAGAGATGAAAAGGAATGGTTGAGTCTACGCCGCCAATATGAAACTCTCGTAAGGCTCGTTTTCCTATAGCTATCGCTTCTAAACGATCTTTGCCATGGACAATTAATTTAGCAATCATGGAGTCGTAATTGGGAGGAATTTGATAGCCTGAATAACAAGCACTATCCACACGAACATGGGGGCCACCAGGAGGTAAATAATATTCAAGTCGTCCAGGAGAAGGTGAAAAATTTGCTGCAGGGTTTTCGGCATTGATGCGAAATTGGATAACATGCCCCTTAAAGCTAATCTCTTCTTGGGCATACCGCAGTTTATTACCCATTGCTACACTCAGCTGCTCTCCAAGAAGATCCACTCCTGTTAGCTCCTCTGTCACCGTATGTTCTACCTGAATCCTTGTATTTACTTCCATAAAATAGAAATGATGATCAGCATCCAATAAAAATTCAACGGTAGCTACTGAATAATAATTAGCCTCTTTAACAACATTAATCGCTGCTTGGCCAATTTTTTGCCTCAATTTGCTATTTAGCAGCGGACTAGGGGCCTCTTCAATAAGTTTTTGACGACGCCTTTGGATGGAACAATCTCTCTCTCCAAGGTGAATGTAGTTGCCATATTTATCTCCAATAACTTGGACTTCAATATGCCGAGGATCAACAATCATCTTCTCTAGGTAGACATCAGGATTACTAAAGCTTGCATCTGCCTCAGCACGTGCAGCAGGAAAAAGACGTATGAATTCTTCTTCACTATAAGCAATGCGTATTCCTTTCCCCCCTCCCCCTGATACGGCTTTAATGAAAATCGGGTATCCAATCTCCTTGGCTACTTCTAGGCCCTCTTTTAGATCGCTTACGATTCCCTCGGAGCCAGGGATGACAGGACAGCCGGCCTTTTTTGCCGTGGCCTTAGCCTTAGCTTTATCTCCTAGCAACGTGATCGAGGCAGGAGCAGGCCCGATGAAATTTAAGCCGCAACTTTCGCAAATGGAAGCAAAATTAGCATTTTCGCTTAAAAAACCATAGCCTGGATGTATGGCATCTGCTCCTGTTATTTCACAGGCAGAGAGGATGTTAGAGATCTTAAGATAAGATTTAGCAGCAGGAGCTTCGCCGATACAAATGGCTTCATCGGCATGCAACACATGAAGAGCCTCGGCATCTGCTTGTGAATAAACTGCTACTGTTTGTAAGCCTAAATCGTGACAAGCACGGATAATCCTAACGGCAATTTCACCACGGTTAGCAATAAGAACTTTTTGCATATTTCAATACTACGTAATTCGAAAGAGTTTTGTTCCAAATTCTACAGGATGTCCGTTTTCTACTAGCACTTCAGCCACCGTCCCTGTTGCTCCAGCTTTGATTTCATTCATTACTTTCATAGCTTCTATAATGCAAACAACGCTATTTTTATCAATTTTACTACCTACTTTAACAAAAGGAGGTTCTTCAGGAGAAGGCGTATTATAAAATGTTCCTACCATGGGCGAAGTGACAAAAAATGTATTTGCATCTTCCTTATGCTCTACCGCTTGACCAGGTGGCACTGCCAAAGAAGCCACACTAATATTTGCCCGCCGCAAGGCCTCGTCTGTTTTATTAAAAGTCTCTTCTGGCGACTCAAACATTGACTCGGGAACCTTTATGGTTCCCCCATCGTATCTTTCGATCTCAATTTCAAAGCCTTCTTTTTTAATAGTTACGCGTTTGGTTCCCGTACGTCCCATCGCCCCCATCAATTCCTTTATCTGCTTTAGCTCCACGCAACAATCCTCCCTATACCCTCTGTATGTATTCGTACGAACGCGTGTCTATTTTTATGATATCACCTGCTTCGATAAATGGTGGAACCTCAATTTTAGCCCCGGTCTCTAATAGAGCAGCTTTGGAAGCATTAGCTAATATAGATTTATTTTCTCCTCCTTCCACTTTTGCAACCATCAATTCTAAAAACTGAGGTAGCTCTACAGCAAAAATAGTTTCACCAAAAAAAGAAGCTTTAACTTCTACGCCTTCTTTCAAGTAGTTGATGCTATTGCCTATAATATGTTGAGGAATTAAAATTTGATTAAGGTTTTCAATGTCTAAAAAAAGGTAATCTTTTCCTTCTAAATAAAGAAATTCTAGACGACGTTCTGCTAGATTAACATCTTTAATTGACTGATTTAATTTAAAATTCTTTTCAATCAGTTCATTAGATGTTAAATCACGTAATTTTGTTTTTATAAAAGGTGTACCCTTGGGTACCATCACTTTTACCGTAGTTTCCACGCGATAAAGTTTGTTATTGATAGAAATTGTCATTCCAGGAGTTAGCTGGTTACTCATAACCATAGACGTTTCTGTCCTTCAGTAAAAAATTTAAGCTATCCTTGACATATTAAGAAACTAGGGCTCAAATGTCAAAGAGAAAAATAGGAACAAAATTTCAAAAAATTTCTTTTTTCTGGCTCTATAAAACAGTCTCTTTATAGAAACATTAAAAGGTAAGCTGCTTATGTTTCCAAGCGCAATAAAAAAGAGAGGGTAAAAATTTTTTTATCTGCTAAGGATGGACTTACGGATTTCCAAGAGTAAAAAAGTTTATTAGGTTCTCTCAAAGGCAGCGTAAGCTTTCTACTCCTTCATGCATGTTAGGGCTCTTAAATAAAAATGTTCCCGCCACTAAGATGTTAGCCCCTGCTTTTACACATAACCTAGCAGTTTCTGGAGTAATTCCTCCATCGACTTGAATATCAAAAGGAGGTAGCTTTTCAGGAGAATCTTCCTTAGCAGTCATCCCCCCTTGGCAAATATCAAGTTTAGTCAAGCATTCACGCGTAAAGCTTATTTTTTCTAGGACCTCAGGCATAAATTTTTGTCCTCCAAAACCTGGATGAACAGTCATAAGCAAGATAAGATCACACTTATTTAAATATTTAGGAATCATAGAGGCCGACGTCTCAGGGCAAAAAGCTAGGCCTGCTTTAATGTTGCACTTACGAATATATTCCAAAGTTTCATCTACCTCTTCGGTAGCCTCAAAGTGGATAGTAATGTTGTCTGCACCTGCTTCAACAAAACGTTCGATATAATCAAAGGGATGATAAACCATTAAATGAACATCTAAAAACATATTCGTAGCACGATTAATAGCAGCAACAGCTTGTGGCCCCATCGTTAAATTGGGCACAAAATTTCCATCCATGATATCAATATGCAAAGAGTCTGCCCCCGAGTCCTCAATTTTCTTAGCCGTATCTGCCAAATAGCCAAAGTCACCTGCTAAAATAGAGGTAGCCACTTTTATAGGGTGTGTTTTTATCATTGTTAATGCCTGGTCAAAATTATGTTCAGGGAGGTTAGCTTAAGCAACCCGAGCTTGTCAAGTAATACAATCCATAAGTGATTAATGGTTGTTAAACAAGCAGGTAATTAAAGCCCTCTACTTAAATCTCTTCTCGCTGTCCCTTTAACCTTAAGCTAAAAAATGCTAACTAAGCCTATAAATTTTCTTCTTGGCGGCTTCTCTTTTTTTCCAGTCTCACCTCCTTCGACATTAAGAAAAACTTTTAAGCATTTACACAAACTTTATTTAAAAATTTTAAAGCCAAAGCTTGCTATGTCTCCGTGTGAAACTCAAAACAAGAGATTAAACTTAAAGCTTAGGAGACTTTATTATCAAACATGTTGATTACTGCCTTTTGAATAATTGAGCCAAATAATTTTTGCCGTTTTCCATCCAAGCAGCGGTATAGATAACAATTATAATTGACCTCATGCACCTGCATATAGGCAGTGGCAATTTCTGAGGATTTAGCTTGCAAAACATCTAAAGCTTGAGCTAAGTCCTCGCGGTTTAAACGTTCTTCAGATTTCACTATTACATATATATAAGGCGTCTTGGCTAATGTTTTCACGTGATAAGATAGGGGCGGCACCATTTCTTCCTCAATTGTTTCTCTTAACAAGCTAAAAAACATTTTCAAAGTTTCTGCTTCTAAAACGGTGCGCATGACTATAGGGGTAATGGAAAAGAAGAAATTTTCTAATAACAATTCATTAAAATCAGTCTCTTCTCCAAGGAGCACTTTTAGCTCGGCTAAAAGTTCATTTTGTTTTGAGATCATTCCTCCGTTAAAATCTCTAAATTCCCCTAGAATTCTTAGCAATTCAAAAACTACACTTTGACGGGCTTTATTTAGATCGATAGAATTATCTCGTCTAATGAAATCATCTTTTGAAATCTTTACAGTGAATACCGTGGCTTCTTTACTATGCTTTCCTCGCAAGTATCCTAGAGTTTTACAACGATCATGCGTATAGTCTAGAAAAGTTTCACTTTTATCAAAAAGTTCTTTTATAGAGGCGCCACTAGGTTCAACCACTCTAACCACAATGATGGTAAATACCAACTTAGAATAGGTTTGCTCGTCAAAATTAATGATGACTTGAGGTAAATCCCGTACAAACTTAACTTGGCTGCTTAAGCTAAAGATGTTACGCATAATCTCTTCTTCGTTGCGTGGCATGAAGATAGGGTGCACAATATGTTCAATGCTATCTAGCAAATCTACAGGTAAAGTTTTACGCAGCTGAGAGACTTCTTGTGAGGTAAATTTCTCTCCCATACTTTTTTCTATTTCTATATAGAGAGTACAAAAGTTTTCTGGAGAACGTCGATTGTCAATAAAAGAATTTTCTACCATCAGCGCATTGGGAATATGATTTTGAATCGCTCGAATTAAATGCCGTTTATCAAAAATTTCTTTTTCCCTTAAAAAATTGAAGCCAACAATGATCCCTAGCACCTCCTTATTTTGCTCTTGGTCGCGCAAATAGGTTTTAAATATTTTCAAGAAGAAGTGCCTTTTATTTTGAACTTGAAGCCGATCGAAAAGATATCTTCTAAAAAGATATTGAATGCAGATAATGCGACTAAGATGGCGGCTACTTCGTTGTGATTTAAAATCATCGTGGCATATTACCAACACATGTTGCATCTCTGTTAACAAATCATAGTCAAAAAACTGAGGTTTACGCTCAATCAAATAGGCGATATTTTCTTGGATAAGAGCCGTTTTTGCATCAATGCTTAAGCCTTTAATTTCTAAAATTCTTTTAGCATAGTAAGAAGAATCCATTCCTAAGCGTATTTCTGCTTCGATAATAGGTAAATTAGCTTTGATCTGCTCTACATCGGAAATTAAATCCAGATGGATAACCACTTTGAACAATCGGTAAATTAGTGGGCTTAGAGAAGGAATGCAAAACTCAGAAGAAAATATCATCGATTGATTTAAACGTCGCCCTGGCACTAGCCAATTCGAAAGCATTTCGATAAAAAACTTTAGAGTATGTTTCTGAGATTTGCCAAAATAATAAAAGGTTAGATAGCCAGGAGC
The DNA here is from genome assembly GCF_000648235.2 of Neochlamydia sp. S13. NCBI lineage: Bacteria > Pseudomonadati > Chlamydiota > Chlamydiia > Parachlamydiales > Parachlamydiaceae > Neochlamydia > Neochlamydia sp. S13. The sequence goes on from NZ_AP017978.1 coordinate 164,439, forward strand.
CTGGTTTGAAACTAAAGTCTTAAGGATAGGAAATTCACTTTCATAACTCTTATTTTTGAAAAAATTTAGAGGAACCATTTTCTTCAATGTGCTATGGATAGCTTCCTTGAATAAATGTATACTTATGTCATTATCTTGATCCTCAACAAGAATCTTTATTTCGGGAAAACACTCATTTTCTTGCATGGTTTAAGCTACTTATAGGCATATATTGTTAAATTTCATCTTCAAACAAATGCTTATCCGGCTGGCAAGAGTCTTCAAAAATTATTGTGCACCTTTCATTTTCTCCCATACCATATGTCTTAAAAGATCTTATCTTTAAGGGCAAATAATTCTTATAGGCCAATTCTATACAACGAGGATGTAATATCTTTCCACCTTTACCAACTACCTCTAAAGCTTGCTTATAAGTAAGCTTTGAATAAAAAGCTGCGTGAGGATTTTTTTTAGGGTCTTCTGCATAAACTCCCGGAACATCTTTAAAAAACTCTACGACCGAGGCCTTTAAAATCACTCCTAAAGCTACTGCTGTAGTATCTGAGCCACCTCGCCCTAAAGTAGTAATTTCTCCTAATCTGCTTACCCCTTGGAATCCTGCTACAATAACGATTTTACCAGAATCTAGCAAGGGCAAAACACGAGTAGGCCGCACATCGATAATTCTTGCTTCCGTATGCTTTGAACAAGTAATAATTCCTGATTGGCTACCTGTAAAGCTTAAAGCCTCGTATCCTTTAGCGGCCAAGGCCATTGCAAGCAAAGAACAGCTGATTCTTTCTCCTACGGTCACTAGCATATCATATTCTCGGCGAGGAGGGTCAGGGTTAACTTGCTTAGCTAATGCAATCAAATGATCTGTGGTTTTTCCCATCGCACTTACTACGACTACAAGACGTTGAAAATCTTTTTTTCGTGAAATAATAAGATCGGCTATATAGGAAAAATGCTCAGCAGTAGCTACTGCTGCCCCTCCAAATTTCATTACAAGTGTCTGCATAGGAATAGTTTTTTACTTTTTTATTATTTTTTTTCTGATAAGCTTGAGTTACTTATAAAAAAAAGCCCTCCCATCTGTCAATTTAAATCCTTATATTCCAAAGGCAAATGAAGCAAGATGTATGAATTGGAAAAAATTTTTTGTTTCGAAGCAGCTCACTTTTTAAACCATCATGATGGTAAGTGCAAAAGTATGCATGGCCACTCCTATAGTCTCCATGTCATTATCCGAAAGGAATCTTTACAAAAAGAGGGGCCCAAGAAAAACATGGTGATAGATTTTCAAGATCTCGCTGATCTTATCCAGCCTATGCTAAAAAAATATTTAGATCATCAGTGCTTGAATGAGACCCTACAGTCGGATTCTACGACGGTAGAATTTGTGTGCAAATGGATTTATGATTATCTTAAGCCCATGCTACCCGAACTGTATGCTATCACCCTTTATGAAACAGCCTCTTCAAAAGCGACTTACTGGATGTAAGGTTTTCTTCAAACAATCTAGATAGCTATGGGTTAATTTTCATTTCAACCCCTCATCGATGAGGAGAATATTTAATAAAAAAATTTATTAAATTAAATAAGCATTTTTTATATTCTTCTAGATTCGGTTTTATCCTTATTTCCTTTCCTGCCCTCTCCTGTTTTCACTTTAGTTTTATATATTGCTATTTTTCTTTCACATCTGATATCTTTACTCCATTAGTATGAAAAATAGGAGTAACCTTTAAATGTCTAAAAACCCCCAACACACCTGGAATGAGAGCAAGATCGTCGATGATGTCTCTTACCAGCAAACAGATGCAGAACTTTTTAAAGCTTTATTAGAAGGCCAGTCATCCAATAATAACATTGAAGACAGCACTGCATTGATCCCAGGAACTATCCTCAAGGGAAGGATTGTCGAAATTACAAAAGATCATGTTGTCGTAGATGTAGGCTTAAAATCAGAAGGTCTAGTCCCTATTGAAGAATTCTCTGATCCTTCAAATGTGGTATTAGATGGGGAAGTCGAAGTGCTTCTTGACCAAGCAGAAGATGATAATGGGCAGATTGTTCTCTCTCGTGAAAAAGCCGAAAGAATGCGTCAATGGGAATATATTCTTGAACATTGCGAAGAAGGCTCTATTGTCAAAGGCCGTGTCCTCCGTAAAGTTAAAGGTGGCTTAATGGTTGATATCGGAATGGAAGCATTCTTACCTGGCTCTCAAATCGATAATAAGCGCATTAAAAACCTCGATGAATATCTCGGCAAGACATATGAATTTAAAATCCTTAAAATTAATATTGAACGTAAGAACGTGGTCGTCTCCAGACGTGAGCTTTTAGAAGCAGAAAGAATTTCTAAGAAGGCTGAGCTTTTGGAAAATATTAAAGAAGGTGATGTACGTGATGGGATTGTTAAAAACATTACCGATTTCGGTGTTTTCCTTGACCTCGATGGTATTGATGGCTTATTACATATTACGGATATGACTTGGAAACGTATTAAGCATCCTTCTGAAATGGTTCAACTTGGACAAAAACTAGAAGTGATGATTCTAAGCGTCGATCGCGAAAAAGGTCGTGTGGCTTTAGGTTTAAAACAAAAAGAATCTAACCCTTGGGATCAAATCGAGCAAAAATACCCACCTGGAACGCGTGTGAAAGGTAAGATTGTTAACTTGCTCCCTTATGGTGCCTTTATTGAAATTGAGCCAGGTATTGAAGGCCTTATTCATGTATCAGAAATGTCATGGGTAAAAAATGTCACCGATCCTAGCGAAGTAGTCAAAAAAGGTGATGATGTGGAAGCTGTAGTCCTTTCGGTACAAAAAGAGGAAGGGAAAATTTCTTTAGGAATTAAACAAGCGGAACATAACCCTTGGGATGATGTAGAAAAAAGATATCCAGTAGGTACTAACGTTAAAGCAGAGATTCGCAGTTTAACTAATTATGGCGCTTTTGTCGAATTAGAGCCAGGAGTAGAAGGCTTAATACATATTTCGGATCTAAGCTGGATTAAAAAAGTCTCTCACCCTTCTGAAGTTCTCCGTAAAGGCGATGTCGTAGATGCCTGCATCTTATCCGTCGATCGAGATAGCAAGAAAATCACTTTAGGTGTTAAGCAATTAAGCAATAACCCTTGGGAAAGCATTGAGAAAACGATGCCGGTGGGATCTTTAGTTAAAGGAAAAGTAACTAAAATAACTGCATTTGGAGCTTTTGTAGAACTCGATAGCGGTATTGAAGGACTTATCCATGTCACTGAATTATCTGATCAGGCCTTTGGTAAAGTTGAAGATGTTGTTTCTAAAGGAGACGACGTAACAGCTAAGGTGATTAAATTAGATCCTGAGCATAAAAAGATTGCTCTTTCTATTAAGGAATATTTAATTGATCAAAATCACACCAGTCATGATGACATCATTTTAACTTCCAATAAACGCAAAAAGAAATCTTCTGAAAAAGATAGAGAAGATAGCGAAGATTAGAATACGTTCTGAATCGCATCCAATCGGTAGAAAAGCTAGCTTTTCTACCGATTAACGCACCTTACATAGATAAATACCCTCTTGTAAGTTGCTTTACAAATCTTCTTTAATATATAATTCCTATCTTAAGAATTTGAGGCAAAAAAAACGATGAATAAAGATCTCATAGCTATTTTTGAGTACCTAGAAAGAGAAAAAGGCATTAAGCGAGAAATCGTAATCAGCGCCATAGAAGAATCTCTTCGTGCCGCCGCCCGTAAAAGTATTAGCGGAGCCTCAAATGTTACTGTGACTATTCATCCCAAAACAGGTAATATTGACGTTTACTGTGAAAAAGAAATTGTAGATGAAGTGGAAGTACCTGCTCAAGAAATTTCATTAGAAGAAGCTCGCGAAATTGATCCTGAGAGCCAAGTGGGCCAATTTATTGATGTAATAGCCACTCCTAGAGATTTTGGTCGCATTGCGGCTCAAAAAGCACGCCAAATTATTACTCAAAAGTTGCGTGGGGCGGAGCGCGATGTAATTTATGAAGAGTATCGCCATCGTGTAAATGAATTAATTTCTGGTACTGTCAAACGCTTTGTCCGAGGAGCTAATTTAATTATTGATTTAGGTAAAGTAGAAGCGTTAATGCCAATGAAGCACTATCCTAAAACTGAAAAATATAATCTTGGAGATAAAGTTTTAGCCTTGCTGCTAGAAGTTAATGATACGGAGAATGGCGGCGCAGAAGTTATTCTCTCGCGTAGCCATCCAGAATTTGTTCGTCAATTGCTCATCCAGGAAGTACCTGAAATTAATGATAATATTGTGATTATCGACAAAATCGCTCGTGATCCCGGCTATCGAACTAAATTGACTGTCCGTTCTACAGATCCTAAAGTTGATCCAGTAGGTGCTTGTGTAGGCATGCGTGGGGTACGTGTTAAAAATGTAGTCAGAGAATTACATAATGAGAAAATTGATATTATTCCTTTCTCCGCCGACCCTATTGAACTTTTGCAGAATGCTCTATCGCCAATCGAGATTCGTAAAATCAATATTAGCGAAGACGATCAGACGATCTCTATCGTCGTGGACGACGAAGATTTTGCCGCTGTGATTGGTAAAAAAGGAATGAATGCAAGGCTTAACAGCGAATTGATTGGTTATGAGCTAGAAGTGCAACGGATGACGGATTACAATCGCACCATGGCTTTACAGCGCACAGAGCTAGCCGAATCCGATGATCCTTCTCTCAACGAGCCTTTAGAAGGGATCGATGGTCTTAACAATCTGATTTTCCAACATCTGATTGCCGAAGGCTACACTACTCTCAAATCTCTCTTGATTGCAACTCCAGAAGAATTGGCAAAAATTCCTGGCATAAGCCTAGATACCGCCGATAAGATTATAGAACAAATTAGAAAACAAAGGATAGAAAGCCTTGGCAAAAAACCTGAAGCTAACAATTAAAAACACTCAAATTGCTGAAGCCATCAATTTAGGTAAACTTAAAAGCAAAATCGCAGCAAATAAGGCTTTAGAAGATAAAGAAGAAAAGCCTGTAAAAAAAAGTGCGCTGACTAAAGCACCTAAAGCAGAATTAAATGAATCTACGAAAAACGCTTCAGTTCATTCTCCAGCTAAGGAAGAAGCTACGCCTCGAATCCGCGCGCGTTCTAAATCTGCTTTTGCTGAAGGCTCTGCCCCTGAAGCTAAGCCTAAGGTAGAAGTTGCCGAAACTTCACGAGCAGGTGAAGCTGAAGATACCGAGGAAGAAGGCATTAAAGTTAAAAAATCTAGTGAAGAGCTACGTAAAGAAATTTTTGCTGAAGAACTGGTAGAGCTATCTGAGAAAAAGATTCTTGAAGAAAAGCCAGCGGCGGAAGAAGCTTTTTCTGAAGCGGGTAAAAATGAAAAACCTCCTGCTCCTGCTGAGAAGCCCCCTCTTATAGCAAAGGAATTAATTCCTTCTCGAGAAGAAAAACCTGTAGCAGTATCTCGCCAAGAAGTCCCTATACCTGCAATTAAGCCTATGCCAGAATATGTCAAGCTAGGGCCTACAGGTCGGCATGTTAAGGATCTTTTACCTCGAAAGCCTGCTCCACGGCCTGCTTATGTTCCTCCTCAGGCACCTCACAAACATAAAGGAGAAGCAGCATCTGCCCTCGATAAAGAAGCAGCAGCTAAAGCTACGAAAGACAAATTTAAGCCCAAAGAGGGTGAAGAAGTTGCTGTTAGCGATGAAAATCTTCCTAAAAAAACTTTTCCAGGCAAAGCTAAAGAGTTTCGTGATCTAAAACCTACCCGGCGTCTTGAACCCACTCGAGCATTTGATGCACGTGATCGACAAGGCTTGCGAGCAGACGATGATACTTCTCAATGGAGAAAAAAACGCAACAGACAGATCAAGCAAGTTCAGGAAGATACCACTATTCGGCCTACTGCGCTCAAAATTAGAACGCCTATTAGCATTAAAGATTTGGCTGCTGAAATGAAGTTAAAGTCCTCCCAGCTAATCTCTAAATTGTTCATGCAAGGGCTTGTCGTTACCCTTAATGATCTGCTAGAAGATGAGACCACTATTCAACTACTAGGTCATGAATTTGGATGTGAAATTAGCATTGACACCTCGGAAGAAAAAAGGATCCGCATTACTGACCAAAGTGCTAGCGAAGAGATCAAACAAACATCTCCAGAAAAGCTACACATCAGGGCACCTGTGGTTGCCTTTATGGGACATGTAGACCATGGCAAAACCAGCTTAATTGACGCAATAAGAAGCAGCAACCGTGCAGCTGGCGAAGCAGGAGCTATTACTCAACATATCGGAGCGTTTAAATGTCAAACGGCGGTTGGAGAGATTTGCATCCTTGATACCCCAGGACACGAAGCCTTTTCAGCTATGCGTGCCCGCGGTGCGGATGTCACTGATATCGTCGTGTTAGTCGTAGCAGGTGACGAAGGCCTTCGCCAACAAACAGTGGAAGCCATCCAGCATGCTCGTGAAGCAAAAGTCACCATCGTAGTAGCTATTAACAAATGTGATAAGCCTAATTTTAATGTTGAAAATGTCTACCGCCAACTTGCAGAGCAAGAACTTCTCCCAGAAGCATGGGGCGGGCAAACTATTACTGTTAATTGCTCCGCAGTCACTAAAGAAGGAATTAACACGCTGCTAGAAATGTTGGCCTTGCAAGCAGAAGTGTTGGAACTGCGTGCAGATCCTACTAACCGGGCGCGAGGGCGTGTCCTAGAATCTGAAATGCATAAAGGCATGGGCGCTATGGCTACTATGCTGATTCAGAATGGAACTTTAAAAATAGGCGACTCTCTTGTATTTGATCAATACTGGGGACGTGTTAAAACTATGCAAGATGAATACGGCCATAATATTCAGCAAGCGGGACCTTCAACGCCTGTAGCCATTACAGGTCTTTCGGGTCTTCCAGAAGCAGGCCAAGAGTTTATTGTAGTTAAAAATGAAAAAGAAGCTCGTGAGATTGCTGAAGCTCGTATGGTGGGTATGCGCCAAAATAACTTGCTTAAAAAGAAGCTCTCCATGGAAAACTTGATGATGCAAGCTTCAGAGCCTTCTAAGAAAATTCTCAATATTATCTTACGTGCTGACGTACAAGGCTCTCTTGAAGCCCTAAAAGTAGGGCTGTTAAAGATCTACTCGAAAAAAGCCGAGGTTAATATTATTTCTGCAGGAGTAGGAGAAGTTTCGGAGTCAGACGTACAAATGGCTGCGACCTCCAAAGCGGTCATTATAGGCTTCCACACCCAGATTGAAAGCCATGCGGATGCCCTTATTAGACAACATGGAGTACAGGTTAAAATGCATGACATCATTTACCATGCTATTGATGATGTTAAAGCCATGCTCGTAGATCTGTTAGATAAGATTGCTATTGAAACAGAAAAAGGCAAGTTCCAGGTGAAAGCGCTCTTTAAGTCCTCCCATTATGGACAAATAGCCGGAGGAATTGTTACTGAAGGAGCGATTAATCGTAATAACCAGATGCGCATTATACGCAATGGTCAGCTGATTGGAAAATCATCGATTTCCTCAATAAAACGCGTAAAAGACGATGTACGAGAAGTCCAAAAAGGCCTTGAATGTGGTATAGTTCTTTCCAATTTTGATACCGCACAAGAAGGCGATGTATTTGAAGCGTACGAAGTTACTTACATTACCCAAGAATTATAAAATTCTTTATAGAGGCAGGTAAATCATGGCAAAACAACGCACGGATAGACTGAATTCCCTACTTAAAGAAGTTATCTCAGATGTTATTCGTAAAGACGTGCGCAACCCGCACGTCAATGAGCTTATGACGGTCACAAGGGTAGAGATTACTAAAGACTTACACCATGCCAAAGTATTTGTCAGCGTGATTGGCAATCAAGAGGAAAAAGACCAGACTATCCATGCTCTTGAAACAGCAGCAGGGTTTGTCGCGGTCACCGCCTCAAAAAAAGTGGTCATGCGTTATTTTCCAGAGCTTCACTTTAAGCTTGATGATAGCGTAGATAAGCATATGCGTATCGAGCAGCTCCTCGAAAAAATTAGTAGCGAGCGTGAGTCGCGAGGCAATGATTAATCGTTCAGCAGACTCGATAACTCCTGACCCTCAAGGTATTTTGCTTATAGATAAGCCTATAGGCAAAACATCTTTTAGCCTCGTAGCGGCATTAAGACGTATTCTAGGAGTACGTAAAATCGGTCACGCCGGTACGCTCGACCCTTTTGCCACAGGCGTCATGGTTTTGCTCATCGGACGCAACATGACTAAGCTTTCCGATCGATTTCTATGCGAGGATAAAGAATACCTTGCTCAAGTGCATTTGGGAGAAGCTACTGATACCTACGATTGTGAAGGAACTATCACTTTCCAATCCCCTCTTGTTCCTACTCCCTCTGAAATTAAGGCTATTATCCAAGAATTTCAAGGAGAAATACAACAAATTCCCCCTATGCATTCTGCCAAAAAAGTTAATGGAAAAAAACTTTATGAACTGGCTAGACAAGGAAAAGTTATAGAACGCCAACCTGCCAAAGTGACTCTGCAAGTAGAGATATTAGATTATCACTATCCTTATCTAAATCTTCGGGTGAAATGTTCTAAAGGTACCTACATACGTAGTTTAGCTGATGATATAGGTAAAAAGCTAGGGTGCGGGGCTCATCTTTCCAATCTTAAAAGGACGCGTAGCGGGCCCTTTAAAGTCGAAGATTGCTTAGATGGCAGCCAATTATTTATTGCCTCCCCTGATACTCAAGAAATTAGCAAAGCTCTTTTTTACCCTGCTCTATAGGATATTTCCTAAAACTTTTTTAGCTAATCAATTAGAATTAGCTCCAAAAAAATTCTAATAGATAGCTTATAAGTCATTTATGTTAAAAGATCCTTGCTTTCATCAACCTATCATCCTCATTAATAGCCTTACCAAAAAATTATATTTATTTGCAAGAAAATGTTTTATATGTATGTTGTAGGCAAAGCCCTTACAAAGGAAAAAAAGGGCTGTTTTTAAACCTAGTTACCAACCTAAAGATTAATAAATTCTTCATTATTTTTTGAACCATGAAACTCATTCGCGAACTTCCAGCTACGCCGCTTTTTTCTACCTCTTCTATTCTTACTCTAGGCAATTTTGATGGCATGCACATTGGGCATCAAACCCTCATCAAAAAAGTAGTAGAAACTGCTAAAAGCCAACACAAGGCCAGCGTAGTTTTATCCTTTGAGAATCATCCTTCCGAAGTCCTTTATCCTGATAGGCCGCTAAATAAAATCTGCACTAATGAACATAAAATTCAGCTGATCAAAAATATGGGTGTAGATTTATTAATCTTGCTTAAATTTACTAAAGAATTGTCTGAGCAGAGTGCTGAGCAATTTATTCATCATTTGCAAGCTCTCCTCCCCTTTTCTCATCTTATCCTTGGATGGGACGCTACGTTAGGTAAAGATAGAAAAGGCAATAAAGAAACCATTAAAGGTATTGCAGAAAGAGAACATTTTAGTGTGGAATACATCGAACAGCAAACTGTCGACGAAGTTACTGTTTCTAGCTCCCTGATTCGTAAATCCATTCAAGAAGGGCGATTAGAGACCGCCCAGAAGCTCCTAGGACGCCCTTATAGTGTCTTATCTACCGTTTATAGAGGCCTAGGAAAAGGAAAACAGCTAGACTGCCCTACAGCCAATTTGGACGTCAAAAGTTTGTGTATTCCTCCTTTAGGAGTCTATGCTATTAATATCTTTGTTGATCAGCAGCTGTTTAAAGGCGTGGCGAATCTAGGGATAGCACCCACCGTCCGTGAAGATAAAGTCCCTCTTTTAGAAGCTCATATTTTTGATTATGAGGCTAATCTGTATGGTAAAACTATCGAAGTTATTCTTACTTCTTATTTAAGGCCTGAAAAAAAGTTTGCTAGCCTTGAAGAATTAAAGCTACAAATTCAACAAGACATCTTAAAAGCTAGATCTCTTGGTTAAATTTAAATAAAGAAAGTACTTTATTTATTTTCCTTTTAGCTTGCTATAACCTTCAAGGAAGAAAAAATATTAAAACCTAGTAAAACATCTTATACGCTTTAAAAAACTCAGTCTACATATCCAACTCTCTGAAGTCTGACTTTCAACTTAACAAGAGGGGCTTTATAAAGTGTGGGGCTGCATAAGAAGTAGCTCAAAAGCATATTATATTTTTTCTTCTTAATCACACATACCCTTCCATGACGCTAACAATAGTAAAAAAATATTTTTAAGATTTAGATTGACAAATTATAACGCGTAGCTAAAAGCTTGTAAGTAAAGCATGTAATGCTTTGAAGTGCATGTGAAAATAAAACTAGATAAAAGAAGGATAAGCTTATGAACTTAGAAAGTTCCTCTATTAACTCTTTTATATTTACAACATTTAAGAAATTAGCAAAAGAAAAGCCTTATTTAGGGCTAGGCCCGTATGCAGAAATTAGCTTAAAGATTTTCAAAGAGCTGAGCCAGCAAGATCTCTCTAACGCACGAGGCGTTTGTAAAGAGTGGAAGCAATTGATTGAACAAACTGATGAATGGAAAAGGCTTCATTTAAAGAAAATTAAAAGTAATTTACCAACAAATAATCAGCTTGCTAATAATAAAGCAAATTCCTTAAATCTTTCTCCGCCTCACTGGAGCCGCTCTCAAATAGCTAAATCTTTATGGGATGATCCCTCAACTATTATTAGTGATTCAATAGAAATAAAAGTAAATGCTGTAGCTGCCTATCTACATAAAGAAGGCTTTGAATTAAGAGGTGTTGCAGGTGACGGCGACTGCTTTTTTAGTGCTTTTTTAGGAAGCTATAAAGAACTTCCTAGAAAGATTCCTTTGCTAGACGAGCAAAACGATAAAATCTTTTATTTAAGGCACGTGCTCTCAGACATTTATAGGCACGTTAACAGTAAAAGAGCAAAAGAAATAAGAGAAAAAGGAAGTTGGGTAAGTGGCTTGGGCGAAGGAGATTTATTAGCCCAGGCTTTATCTATTCCTATGAGATTGATCACAGTGAATGAAGACCCTTCGGGATGTGGTATTAATGATATGCTTATCTTTTCAAAAGTAGGCTTAACATCTAAAAAGGATAGATCTAGGGAATGGGAAACTATTCCTCAACAAGAAAGGCCTCAAGAATATATTGTTATTGTGGATTTAGGTGGCCATTTTATCTATGCTCAAAAGCCCTTAAAGCAAGATAAAACTCTTCTTTTAAAGTCGAAAATCTCTTCTAATATTCTTTTTTCTAATTCGCTATCTACAAATAAATTAAAAAAAACCTTAGAAACATTGGAAAGCGAGGAGCTTTTATCAGGCGAGAAGATAAAAGAATTAGAACAAACCTATACTTTAGCTTTACAAATTGCTGTCCAATGGAAAGATCCAATTCAAGAAAGCTTTTGCATAGAAGAATTAGGTGACATTTATCTAAGAAAGCAAACATCGGAAACGCTCCTACAAGCGGCAGGCCTTTATAATTATGCCTTACGCCTAGCTCCTCCACAACGGCAAAAAATTCTTAGGGATAGACTCTCCCAAGTACAAAATTTACTCGTTAAACAATGTAAAGGCAAACCTTTTGATTCCGTGGTAATAGAGAAACAATTTGAACACAATCGCAGCGAATTGAAAAAATTTAGAGAAGAAATAGAGAAGAAAATTCAAACTCTGCCAGAGAACCCTTCTTCCCAAGAGGTGAGAGAGCTTTATGGTGAGATAGCTCAACACATAAAAATTTTCTTCGGACAACTTGTAATACAAGCCGTGCATCAATTAGATACTGCGCCTTGTGAGTATGCCATGATAGGCTTTGGCTCTCTTGCTAGGGAAGAGATGACTCCTTATTCCGACCTAGAGTTTGGTATCCTTATTCAAGAGAACAATCCTATAAATAAGAAGTACTTTAGGAATCTAACAAATCTACTTCACTTAAAGGTTATCAACTTAGGAGAAACTATCCTTCCTGCTTTAAATATTCCTTGCTTAAAAGCCATCAACTTTTTTGATGGCATTACGCCACGGGGCTTTGCCTTCGATGGAGCAGGAGTAGAAGGAAAAGGCTGCAAAACTCCTTTGGGTAATGGTAAGACATTTGAGCTTATCCAAACTCCTGAAAAGATGGCTCAATATGTGGGTAAAGATGATGAAGGCCGGTGGTGGCATGAAAAAGAGCCTCATCTTCCTATGGAATTGCTAAACTTTACTCATTTGTTAGGTAACGAGAAACTAACTAAAGCCTATGATAAAAAAATTCAAGAAATACTCAATACCTCTTATCAAGAAAGCGTTGATCTGCGCCAACATTTAGCCAAGCAGCACCTTATGCTAGCTGATATGGAAGCTTTTAACCCAGGAATGGGTGATTTAGATAGGAATGGCATGCTTTTTCAAGTTAAGAATGATTTTTATCGGTTTCCTCATTTAGCTTTGGATCGGCTAGCCCTTCTTAAAAAAGTAGAAGCTTCCGACACTTTTACTAGGATTGATAAGCTAAGAGAGTTAGAAATTATAACGAAAGGGGCCACTGAAAAGTTAAAGGACTGGATGAGCCTAGCCTTATTCATGCGTCTTAAGACTTATTCTCATTATCAGGCGCAAAAAGAGATGATGAATCCTCTCCTTAAACCTTTTGGCTTTGAAGATCCAGATCTTATTCAACAGCAGTTTGCCCTAGATCATAAAGCCTTAAAAAAGATAAAAAAAATCTACCACATCTTCATTCCTTTCTATCAAGTTATTCAAGATTTTTTAGCGGGTAATGAAGATATACTTAAATCTTCTGATTTGGAGGATAACTCACCAGAGACGCAAGGGAATATACACCGGAGGCTTTTTCAACATAAAAAAGCAGAAAAATGGTTTCTTTTAGCGCAAGAAGCAAACCCACAAAATGCGAGGGTTTTAAATGCTCTTGCAATCATTTACCTCGAGCAAGGCAAGTTAGGCCAGGCGGCAGAGTATATTAACAAAGCGCTTGCCATCAGCCTTAAGCTTTTTGGTGAAAATCATCCCACGGTGGCAATTTATTACAACAACCTAGGACAAATCTACAAAGACCAAGGCAATTTAAGCCAGGCGGAAGAGTGTAGCAACAAAGCACTTGCCATTCACCTTAAGCTTTTTGGTGAAAATCATCCTATGGTGGCAACTTGTTACAACAACTTAGGACAAATCTACCAAAGCCAAGGCAATTTAGACAAAGCAGCAGAGTATAACAACAAAGCGCTTGCCATTGATCTTAAGCTTTTTGGTGAACATCATCCCACGGTGGTAATTTTTTACAATAACCTAGGAGCAATCTACAAAGACCAAGGCAATTTAAGCCAGGCGGAAGAATGTAGCAACAAAGCGCTTGCCATTGACCTTAAGCTTTTTGGTGAAAATCATCCTACGGTGGCAAGAAATTACTATAATCTAGGACTAATCTACCAAAGCCAAGGCAATTCAGACAAAGCAGCAGAGTATAACAACAAAGCACTTGCCATTCACCTTAAGCTTTTTGGTGAAAATCATCCCAACGTGGCAACTTGTTACAACAACTTAGGACAAATCTACCAAAGCCAAGGCAATTTAGACAAAGCAGCAGAGTATAACAACAAAGCACTTGCCATTCACCTTAAGCTTTTTGGTGAAAATCATCACGGTGTGGCAAGAGATTACAATAATCTAGGACTAATCTACCAAAGCCAAGGCAATTTAAGCCAGGCGGAAGAGTGTAGCAACAAAGCGCTTGCCATTGACCTTAAGCTTTTTGGTGAAAATCATCCTACGGTGGCAAGAAATTACAATAACCTAGGACTAATCTACCAAAGCCAAGGCAATTTAGACAAAGCAGCAGAGTATAACAACAAAGCACTTGCCATTGATCTTAAGCTTTTTGGTGAAAATCATCTCGAGGTGGCAATGTGTTACAATAACCTAGGACAAATCTACCAAGAGCAAGGCAATTTAGACAAAGCAGCAGAGTATAACAACAAAGCGCTTGCCATTGACCTTAAGCTTTTTGGCAAAAATCATCCTAGGGTGGCAAGAGATTACAATAATCTAGGACTAATCTACCAAAGCCAAGGCAATTTAGACAAAGCAGCAGAGTATAACAACAAAGCACTTGCCATTCACCTTAAGCTTTTTGGTGAAAATCATCCCGATGCGGCAATTGATTACAATAACCTAGGGCAAATCTACAAAGACCAAGGCAATTTAAGCCAGGCGGAAGAGTGTAGCAACAAAGCGCTTGCCATTGACCTTAAGCTTTTTGGTGAACATCATCCTACGGTGGCAAGAGATTACAATAATCTAGGACTAATCTACCGAGAGCAAGGCAATCTAGGCCAGGCGGAAGAGTGTAGCAACAAAGCGCTTGCCATTGACCTTAAGCTTTTTGGTGAAAATCATCCTACGGTGGCAATTGATTACAATAATCTAGGACTAATCTACCAAAGCCAAGGCAATTTAGACAAAGCAGCAGAGTATAACAACAAAGCGCTTGCCATTGACCTTAAGCTTTTTGGTGAACATTATCCTACGGTGGCAACTTGTTACAACAACTTAGGACAAATCTACCAAAGCCAAGGCAATTTAGACAAAGCAGCAGAGTATAACAACAAAGCACTTGCCATTCACCTTAAGCTTTTTGGTGAAAATCATCCCGCGGCGGCAACTTATTACAATAACCTAGGACAAATCTACCAAGAGCAAGGCAATTTAAGCCAGGCGGAAGAGTGTAGCAACAAAGCGCTTGCCATTGACCTTAAGCTTTTTGGTGAAAATCATCCTACGGTGGCAAGAGATTACAATAATCTAGGACTAATCTACCAAAGCCAAGGCAATTTAGACAAAGCAGCAGAGTATAACAACAAAGCACTTGCCATTCACCTTAAGCTTTTTGGTGAAAATCATCCCACGGTGGCAACTTGTTACAACAACCTAGGACAAATCTACCAAAGCCAAGGCAATTTAGACAAAGCAGCAGAGTATAACAACAAAGCACTTGCCATTCACCTTAAGCTTTTTGGTGAAAATCATGCCGATGTGGCAATTGATTACAATAACCTAGGACAAATCTACAAAGACCAAGGCAATTTAAGCCAGGCGGAAGAGTGTAGCAACAAAGCGCTTGCCATTGACCTTAAGCTTTTTGGTGAAAATCATCCTACGGTGGCAAGAGATTACAATAATCTAGGACTAATCTACCAAAGCCAAGGCAATTTAAGCCAGGCGGAAGAGTGTAGCAACAAAGCGCTTGCCATTGACCTTAAGCTTTTTGGTGAAAATCATCTCGAGGTGGCAATTGATTACAATAACCTAGGACTAATCTACAAAGACCAAGGCAATTTAAGCCAGGCGGAAGAGTGTAGCAACAAAGCGCTTGCCATTGACCTTAAGCTTTTTGGTGAAAATCATCCTACGATGGCAAGAGATTACAATAATCTAGGACTAATCTACCAAAGCCAAGGCAATTTAGACAAAGCAGCAGAGTATAACAACAATGCACTTGCCATTCACCTTAAGCTTTCTGGTGAAAATCATCCTACGGTGGCAATTGATTACAATAACCTAGGACAAATCTACCAAGAGCAAGGCAATCTAGTCCAGGCGGAAGAGTGTAGCAACAAAGCGCTTGCCATTGACCTTAAGCTTTTTGGTGAAAATCATCCTACGATGGCAAGAGATTACAATAATCTAGGACTAATCTACCAAAGCCAAGGCAATTTAGACAAAGCAGCAGAGTATAACAACAAAGCGCTTGCCATTGACCTTAAGCTTTTTGGTGAAAATCATCCCAACGTGGCAACTTATTACAATAACCTAGGACAAATCTACCAAGAGCAAGGCAATCTAGTCCAGGCGGAAGAGTGTAGCAACAAAGCGCTTGCCATTGACCTTAAGCTTTTTGGTGAAAATCATCCCGATGTGGCAAGAGATTACAATAATCTAGGACTAATCTACCGAGAGCAAGGCAATCTAGGCCAGGCGGAAGAGTGTAGCAACAAAGCGCTTGCCATTGACCTTAAGCTTTTTGGTGAACATCATCCCACGGTGGCAACTTGTTACAGCAACCTAGGACAAATCTACCAAGAGCAAGGCAATTTAGGCCAGGCGGAAGAGTGTAGCAGCAAAGCGCTTGCCATTGACCTTAAGCTTTTTGGTGAAAATCATCCCGATGTGGCAAGAGATTACAATAACCTAGGACTAATCTACAAAGACCAAGGCAATTTAAGCCAGGCGGAAGAGTGTAGCAACAAAGCGCTTGCCATTAACCTTAAGCTTTTTGGTGAAAATCATCTCGAGGTGGCAATTGATTACAATAACCTAGGACAAATCTACCAAGAGCAAGGCAATTTAGGCCAGGCGGAAGAGTGTAGCAGCAAAGCGCTTGCCATTAACCTTAAGCTTTTTGGTGAATATCATCCTATGGTGGCAAATTGTTACAATAACCTGGGGGTAATTTACCACGAGCAAGGTAATTTAGACAAGGCGGAAGAGTATAGCAACAAAGCGCTTGCCATTAACCTTAAACTTTTTGGTGAAAACTACCACGAGGTGGCAAGCAATTATAGCAACCTAGGAACAATCTACCAAGCTCAAGGCAATTTAGGCCAAGCGGAAGAGTCTATTAAAAAAGCGCTTGCCATTAACCTTAACCTTTTCGGCGAAAATCATCCCGAAGTGGCAATTGATTATAATAACCTAGGGCAAATCTACAAAGATCGAGGCAATTTAGACAAAGCAGCAGAGTATATTAACAAAGCGCTTGCCATTAACATTAATCTTTTGGGTGAAAATCATCCCCAAGTGGCAATTGATTACAAGTGAAATATTGGAAAGGGTTGTTAAATTTTAGTCTTATAATGTGTCCTAGGCAGTACTTGACCTGACAAGCATGAGTTACCTGGCAGGTACTATTTCTGTCAGTTGTAACTTATCTAACATCTTTTCTTGCGCAAGATGTTTAGCATCTAAGAATGTTTGTAAAGGCGTCTTGCCAAAACAATACTTTCCTGTATGTGTTCTCTCATTATTATACTCATTCATCCATTTTGTGGTGGCTTCGGTTGTTTAGACAGTTTTTTGCAAAATTAAGTAAGAAACTTTACCTTTTTAAGGTTTGTTCGATACAACATTAATCATCTTCTTCCACAATTTAATTCAAATTTTACGTAGCTTGGAGTTTCAATGACCATGTTGGTTTTGCGCCTATTATTTTATCTTACTTTTTTCATTTTCACCTAATAAGAGGTTATCTTAAAACCCCTCTTTTAACTTATCAATTCGCCTTAACATCAGTCTAATCATCGATAGATAAATCCAATTTTCACTCGTAGTTGTTAGGTACTCATACTCTTTAGAAGTTCTTCGATTACGACCAATCCATGCAAAAGTCCTTTCCACAATCCACCTCTTGGGCAGGACTTTAAAGCTTAAATCAAGGGTTTTTAAAAACTCTTCTATTTTATCCTCATGTACCCAAAATCTACGAGGAGGCCTTTTAACGATCTCAAAGTCAATGTTATACTGCTCTTGGCAGGTTTTCTTTAATGCAGTGCCTTGATAGCCCATATCCGCCCAAACCTTGGTGATGGTTGAAAATAGGCTTTTGCATTTGTCTAACAGCTTAATTAAGGCCGTTCGATCGTTTTCGTCAGCAGCTCCTACATAGCATGTTAATAATCGGGTCGCCCAAGGGAACTTCCCCCTTAGGCTCCCACAGACACGTACGTGAAACTCTCGCTTCATACGATTCTTATTGTTCTTCAAGCTTTCCAGCCTTTTCTCCACCCCCATAAGTTCCTCGTATTTCTACTTGACTTATTGAGTTGAATTGAACAATTCCAACCCCTTCGCTCCCTCTTCATTACAAAGACTTCCTCACTACTACGAGTTGATCTGCCCCTCATACATGCTTCGATATTTCCCACTTTGTGTTCTTCATTTATATGGTTTTCTCTTAACCTCATCTATGAGGTTCCCACGTTCTATATAAAAGCCTAGACTAAGTTTACGCTATCTTTATGCCGGACGCCATTTAGGCAGTAAACAGGTTGCCCCTAAATTTATCCTGGAAGAGCTTTTAACCCCCAGTTTTGACATCATCTTTATGCTTTCGACACTTGGACCAATAGTTCACTTTCGTTCGTCTCCTTAGCCCTCACCTGATATGTTTATCACACCTTTTCCTTAACGCTCACTACCTTGGCTTTTGACCAAAGCAGCTTAAGGTGGTTTGAAATCTCTTCCTGCAAAGCGACTTCGAGGAGCCATTTTCCTCATCTTTCGTATAGTTACGCACATCTATAATGTGCTCGTGGCACACAAAAGCCTTGCGTATCCACTAGAATGTGCCTTTTACGCCCCTTAACCTTTTTAGCTCCATCGTAACCTGTGAGCCCCCCCTTTCTACTGTTTTAACTGACTGGCTATCGACGATGGCAGCGCTGGGATCGGGGTTCCTCCCCATTATAACTCTTAATTTTTTCCTTAAATGATGATTAATTTTCTCAAACAAATGTGCGTCTTTCCACTTCTTAAAGTAAGTGTAAACCGTTTTCCAATGAGGAAAATCTTTGGGTAGATAATGCCATTGGCAACCGGTTCTTAAGACATAAAAAATAGCTTCCAATAACTCTCTTTTTGTATGTTTAATGGGTCTGCCTCCTTTGCTGTAATCCACTTCAAAGTAAATTTTAATGGCTTCCCATTCACGATCTGATAAATGACTAGGGTATGTATTGCTCATCTTTACCTCCCTTTTCTCTCAAAATTATCTTAAATAAGTTGTTTTGCATCAACCTATTAGATCTGTGAGAAAGCAGATTGATAAGATAAAACAGGGGTTTTAAGACATCCTCTTAAACGTGGACTGACCACAGTATGGGCATAGCCGTGTAGGATTTATATGGGTAATAAAAACTCTGACCATATCCTCCTGAATATAAATATCCTTAAACTTTACCCCTTCCAAATTAATAAGCTTTGTTAGATAATCATTATTTAGCATTTGTTCACTCTCCTTTTTTGTTTGCAAACACTAGGATGTGACAAATGCTATTTTTATTTAATCCTACTTCGTTAGGTTTAAGAAGTATCAAAAAATAGCCTTTTAGATGAGTCATGAATAGCTTGGCAAAAAGGGCAAATGATAATCCCGACTTTGACAGTTGTTTTCTAAGTAGATAATTATTAAAGGATTACATTCAAAAATTCAGGCACAACATAGGAGTTGAAACGTAGTAGTGTTAACTACTTTTAGCATTAAAGAAATTTTTTACCACGTAAACCTCCGAAGAGCCAAAAATTTAAGCCAATTCTTAAAAATCATTAGAAAAATAATATAGCGCTATTATTTTGACCTGCGGAACGCGTGTTCTAAAGAAAAATTTCCTCTATTCATTTTTCTACTACTTATCGAAGCCTTAAAGAAGAAAGAAATTTTAAAATTTAGAAAAAGATTTTATATTTTCTCTTCTTAATTACTCCATCGCTTCTCTAACGCTAGCATCAGCAAAAAATATTTTTTAGATTTAGATTGACAAATTATAACATTTCTTCAAAAAATTGAGGATAAAGCAGATAGAGCTTTGAAGTGCAGGTGAAAATAAAGTTAGATAAAAGGAGGATAAGCTTATGAACTTAGAAAGTTCCTCTATTAACTCTTTTATATTTACTACATTTAAGGAACTAGCAAAAGAAAAGCCTTATTTAGGGCTAGGCCCGTATGCAGAAATTAGCTTAAAAATTTTCAAGGAGCTGAGTCAGCAAGATCTAACTAACGCACGAGGTGTTTGTAAAGAGTGGAAGCAATTAATTGAACAAACGGATGGATGGAAAAGGCTTCATTTAAAGAAAATTAAAAGTAATTTACCCACCTATAATCAGCTTGCTGCTAATGAAGCAAATTCCTTAAATCTTTCTCCACCTCACTGGAGCCCCTCTCAAATAGCTAAGTCTTTATGGTATGATCCTTCAACTATTATTTGCGACTCCCAAGAAGCAAAAGTAAATGCTGTAGCTGCTTATCTACATAAAGAAGGCTTTGAATTAAAAGGTGTTGCAAGTGATGGCGACTGCTTTTTTAATGCTTTTTTAGGAAGCTATGAAGGGCTTTCTAGAAAGATTCCATTGCTTGATATGCCCAGCGATAAAATTTCTTATTTAAGACAAGTGCTTTCAGACATTATTAAGCACACTAACAGTAAAAGAGCAGAAGAAATAATAGAAAAAGGAAGTTGGATAAGCGGCTTAGGAGAAGGAGATCTATTAGCCTCGGCTTTATCCATTCCTATAAGGCTAGTAACGGTTAATGAAGAACGATTGATTTGCGGTGTTAATGAAATGCTTATCTTTTCAAAAGTAGGCTTAACATCTAAAAAAGTTAGATCCAGGGAATGGAAAAATACCCCTCTGGAAAAAAGGCCTCAAGAATATATCTTTATTGTAGATTTAGGTGGTCATTTTATTTATGCTCAAAAGCCCTTAAAGCAAGATAAAACTCTTCTTTCAAAGTCGAAAACCTCTTCTGATATTCTTTTTTCTAATTCTCTATCGATGAATGCATTAAAAAGCCCCCTAGAAACATTGGATAGCCAGGAGCTTTTATCAGACGAGGAGATAAAAAAATTAGAACAAACCTATACGCAAGCTTTACAAATTGCTGTTCAAGAGAAAGATCCTATTCAGGAGAGCTTTTGCATAGAAAAACTAGGTGACATTTATTTAAGAAAACAAACATCGGAAACGCTTCTGCAAGCGGCAGGCCTTTATAATTATGCCTTACGCCTAGCTCCTCAAGAGCGTCAAAAAGTTCTTAGAGATAGACTTTCCCAAGTTCAAAATTTACTTGTTAAACAATGTAAAGGCAAAACTTTTGATTCCGCAATAATAGAGAAACAATTTGAAAACAATCGCAACGGATTAAAAAAATTTAGAGAAGAAATAGAGAAGAAAATTCAAACTCTGCCAGAGAACCCTTCTTCCCAAAAGGTGAGAGATCTTTATGATGAGATAGCTCAACACATAAAAATTTTCTTCGGACAACTTGTAATACAAGCCGTGCATCAATTAGATATTGAGCCTTGTGAGTATGCCATGATAGGCTTTGGCTCTCTAGCTAGGGAAGAAATGACTCCTTATTCCGACTTAGAATTTGGCATTCTTATACAAGAAGATACTCCTATAAATAAGAAGTACTTTAGGAATCTGACAAATTTACTTCATTTAAAAGTTATCAACTTAGGAGAAACTATTCTTCCTGCTTTAAATATTCCTTGCCTAAAAGCCATCCATTTTTTTGATGGTGTAACACCACGAGGCTTTGCCTTTGATGGAGCAGGAGTAGAAGGAAAAGGCTGCAAAACTCCTTTGGGTAATGATAAGACATTTGAGCTTATTCAGACTCCTGAACAGATGGCCCAATATGTGGGTAAAGATAAAAAAGGCCAGTGGTGGCATAAAAAAGAGCCTTACCTTCCTATGGAATTGCTAAACTTTACTCATTTGTTAGGCAACGAGAAACTAACTAAAGCCTATGATAAAAAAATTCAAGAAATACTTAACACCTCTTATCAAGAAAGCGTTGATCTGCGCCAACATTTAGCCAAGCAGCACCTTATGCTAGCTGATATGGAAGCTTTTAATCCAGGAATGGGTGATTTAGATAGGAACGGCATGCTTTTTCAAGTTAAGAATGATTTTTATCGGTTTCCTCATTTAGCTTTGGATCGGCTAGCGCTTCTTAAAAAAGTAGAAGCTTCAGACACTTTTACTAGGATTGATAAATTAAGAGAGTTAGAGATTATAACGAAAGGGGCCACTGAAAAGTTAAAGGACTGGATGAGCCTAGCCTTATTCATGCGCCTTAAGGCTTATTCTCATTATCAGGCGCAAAAAGAGATGATGAATCCTCTCCTTAAACCCTTTGGCTTTGAGGATCCAGATCTTATTAAACAGCAGTTTGCCCTAGATCATAACGCATTAGAAAAGATAAGAAAAATCTACCGCATCTTTATTCCTTTCTATCAAGCCATTAAAGAATTTTTAGCAGGCAATGAAGACAAACTTGAATTTTCTGATTTGGAGGATAACTCACCAGAGACGCAAGGGGATATACTCCAAAGGCTTTTTCAATATAAAAAAGCAGAAAAATGGTATCTATTAGCAAAAGTAGCAAATCCACAAACTTCGAAGGTTTTAAATGCTCTTGGAATCATTTTCCACGCCCAAGGCAATTTAGACAAGGCGGCAGAGTATATTAACAAAGCACTTGATATTAACCTTAAGCTTTTTGGTGAAAATCATCTCACGGTGGCAAGAGATTACAATAACCTAGGACAAATCTACAAAGAGCAAAGCAATTTAGACAAGGCGGCAGAGTATATTAACAAAGCACTTGCCATTGACCTTAAACTTCTTGGTAAAAATCATCCCGTGGTAGCAAGCAATTATAGCAACCTAGGAGCAATCTACCAAGCCCAAGGCAATTTAGGCCAAGCGGAAGAGTATATTAACAAAGCGCTTGATATTAATCTTAATTTTTTTGGTGAAAATCATTTCACGGTGGCAAGAGATTACAATAACCTAGGACAAATCTACAAGGAACAAGGCAATTTAGGCAAGGCGGCAGAGTATAGCAACAAAGCGCTTGCCATTGATCTTAATTTTTTTGGTGAAAATCATCCCACGGTGGCAAGAGAAACGCTAACCATTGGCCTTAATTTTTTTGGTGAAAATCATCCCACGGTGGCAAGAGATTACAATAACCTAGGACAAATCTACAAAGAACAAGGTAATTTAGGCAATGCGGCAGAATATAGCAATAAAGCGCTAGCCATTGAGCTTAAGCTTTTTGGTGAATATCATCCCACAGTGGCAAGTTATTACAACAACCTAGGACAAATCTACAAAGAGCAGGGTAATTTAGGCAAGGCGTTAGAATGTAGCAACAAAGCGCTAACCATTGATCTTAAGCTTTTTGGTGAAAATCATCCCACGGTGGCAAGAGATTACAATAACCTAGGACAAATCTACAAAGAACAAGGTAATTTAGGCAAGGCGGAAGAGTACACTAACAAAGCACTTGCCATTGACCTTAAGCTTTTTGGGGAAAATCATCCCACAGTGGCAAGTTATTACACTAACCTAGGACAAATCTACAAAGAGCAAGGTAATTTAGGCAAGGCGGCAGAATATATCAACAAAGCGCATGACATTGATCTTAAGCTTTTTGGTGAAAATCATCCCACAGTGGCAAGCAATTATAGCAACCTAGGAACAATCTACCAAACTCAAGGCAATTTAGGCCAAGCGGAAGAGTCTATTAAAAAAGCGCTTACCATTAACCTTAACCTTTTCGGCGAAAATCATCCCGAAGTGGCAATCAATTACAACAACCTAGGACAACTCTACAAAGAACAAGGTAATTTAGGCAAGGCGGCAGAATATAGCAACAAAGCGCTAGCCATTAACCTTAAGCTTTTTGGTGAATATCATCCTATGATGGCAAATTGTTACAATAACCTGGGGGTAATCTACCACGAGCAAGGTAATTTAGACAAGGCGGAAGAGTATATTAACAAAGCGCTTACTATCGACCTTAAGCTTTTTGGCGAATATCATCCTAGGATAGCAATTTATTACAATAACCTAGGACAAATCTACCAAGAATTGGGAGGAATCTACGAAGAGCAAGGCAATTTAGACAAAGCGAGAGAGTATATTAACAAAGCACTTGCCATTGGCATTAAGCTTTTTAGAGAAAATCATCCTATAGTGACAATGTTAGCCAATAAGCTAAAAACAATTTTATAAAGGGATGCTAAAAAATTTACCGATTAAAAATTTGTTTAGGTTGAGATAATATGAAGTGCAGATGAAAATAAAGTTAGATAAAAGGAGGATAAGCTTATGAACTTAGAAAGTTCCTCTATTAACTCTTTTATATTTACTACATTTAAGGAACTAGCAAAAGAAAAGCCTTATCTAGGGCTAGGCCTGTATGCAGAAATTAGCTTAAAGATTTTCCAGGAGCTGAGTCAGCAAGATCTAACTAACGCACGAGGTGTTTGTAAAGAGTGGAAGCAATTAATTGAGCAAAATAATGGATGGAAAAGGCTTCATTTAAAGAAAATTAAAAGTAATTTACCCACCTATAATCAGCTTGCTGCTAATGAAGCAAATTCCTTGGATCCTTCTCCGCCTCACTGGAGCCCCTTTCAAATAGCTAAATCCTTATGGTGTAATCCAGCGACTATTATTAGCGGCTCACAGGAAGCAAAAGTAAATGCTGTAGCTGCTTATCTACATAAAGAAGGCTTTGAATTAAAAGGTGTTGCAAGTGACGGCGACTGCTTTTTCAGTGCTTTTTTAGGAAGCTATAAAGAACTCTCTAGAAAGATTCCTTTGCTAGACGAGCATCCCGATAAAACTTCATATTTAAGGCAAGTACTCTCAGACATTATTAAGCACACTAACAGTAAAAGAGCAGAAGAAATAATAGAAAAAGGAAGTTGGATAAGCGGCTTAGGAGAAGGAGATCTATTAGCCTCGGCTTTATCCATTCCTATAAGGCTAGTAACGATTAATGCAGAACGATTGATTTGTGGTGTTAATGATATGCTTATCTTTTCAAAAGTAGGCTTAACATCTAAAAAAGTTAGATCCAGGGAATGGGAAACTATTCCTCCAGAAGAAAGACCTCAAGAATATATCCTTATTGTAGATTTAGGCGGACATTTTATCTATGCTCAAAAGCCCTTAAAGCAAGATAAAACTCTTCTTTCAAAGTCGAAAACCTCTTCTGATATTCTTTTTTCTAATTCTCTATCGATGAATGCATTAAAAAGCCCCCTAGAAACATTGGAAAGCGAGGAGCTTTTATCAGGCGAGAAGATAAAAGAATTAGAACAAACCTATACTCTAGCTTTACAAATTGCTGTCCAAGAGAAAGATCCAATTCAAGAAAGCTTTTGCATAGAAGAATTAGGTGACATTTATCTAAGAAAGCAAACATCGGAAACGCTCCTACAAGCGGCAGGCCTTTATAATTATGCCTTACGCCTAGCTCCTCCACAACGGCAAAAAATTCTTAGGGATAGACTCTCCCAAGTACAAAATTTACTCGTTAAACAATGTAAAGGCAAACCTTTTGATTCCGTGGTAATAGAGAAGCAATTTGAACGCAACCGTAGCAAATTGAAGAAATTTAGAGAAGAAATAGAGAAGAAAATCCAAATTTTGCCAGAGAACCCTTCTTCTCAAGAGGTAAGAGAGCTTTATGGTGAGATAGCTCAGCAAATAAAAATTTTCTTTGGGCAGCTTATAATACAGGCCTTGCATCAATTAGATCCTGCGCCTTGTGAATATGCCATGATAGGCTTTGGCTCTCTAGCTAGGGAAGAGATGACGCCTTATTCCGACTTAGAATTTGGCATCCTTGTACAAGACGACAATCCTATAAATAAGAAGTACTTTAGGAATCTAACAAATCTACTTCACTTAAAGGTTATCAACTTAGGAGAAACTATTCTTCCTGCTTTAAACATTCCTTGCTTAAAAGCAATAGACTTTTTCGATGGCATTACGCCACGGGGCTTTGCTTTCGATGGAGCAGGGGTAGAAGGAAAAGGCTGCAAAACTCCTTTGGGAAATGGTAAGACATTTGAGCTTATCCAAACCCCTGAAAAGATGGCTCAATATGTGGGTAAAGATGAAAAAGGCCAGTGGTGGCATAAAAAAGAGCCTCATCTTCCTATGGAATTGCTAAACTTTACTCATTTACTAGGTAATAACAAATTAACTAAAGCATATGATAAAAAAATTCAAGAGGTACTTAATACTTCTTATCAAGAAGGCCTAGAACTGCGTCAGTATTTAGCCAGAGAGCACCTTGTGCTAGCTGATATGGAAGCTTTTAACCCAGGAATGGGTGATTTAGGCAAGCATGGCATGCTTTTTAAAGTTAAAAATGATTTTTATCGGTTTCCTCATTTAGCTTTTGACCGTCTAGCTCTTCTTAAGAAAATAGAAGCTTCCGATACTTTTACTAGGATTGATAAACTAAGGGAGTTAGAGATTATAACGAAAGGGGCCACTGAAAAGTTAAAGGATTGGATGAGCCTAGCCTTATTCATGCGTCTTAAGACTTACTCACATTATCAAGCGCAACAAGAGATGATGAATCCTTTGCTTAAACCTTTTGGCTTTGAAGATCCAGATCTTATTCAACAGCAGTTTGCCCTAGATCATAAAGCCTTAAAAGAGATAAAAAAAATCTACCACATCTTCATTCCTTTTTATCAATCTATTCACGAATTTTTAGCAGGTAATGAAGATCAACTTAAATCTTCTGATTTGGAGGATAACTCACTAGAGACGCGGGGGGATATACATTGGAGGCTTTTTCAACATAAAAAAGCAGAAAAATGGTATCTTTTAGCAAAAGAAGAAAATCCACAAAATGCGAGGGTTTTAAATGCTCTTGCAATCATTTACTACGAGCAAGGCAACTTACAACAAGCCACAGAGTATATTAACAAAGCGCTTGCCATTGATTTTAAGCTGTTTGGTGAAAATCATCCCGAGGTGGCAAGAGATTACAACAACCTAGGACAAATCTACCAAAGCCAAGGCAATTTAGTCCAGGCGGAAGAGTGTAGCAACAAAGCGCTTGCCATTGACCTTAAGCTTTTGGGTGAAAATCATCTTACGGTGGCAAGAGATTACAATAATCTAGGACAAATCTACCAAAGCCAAGGCAATTTAGTCCAAGCGGAAGAGTATATTAACAAAGCGCTTGCCATTGATTTTAAGCTGTTTGGTGAAAATCATCCCGAGGTGGCAAAAGATTACAACAACCTAGGACAAATCTACCAAAGCCAAGGCAATTTAGACAAAGCGGAAGAGTATAGCAACAAAGCGCTTGCCATTGAACTTAAGCTTTTTGGTGAAAATCATCCTACGGCGGCAAGAGATTACAATAACCTAGGACTAATCTACCAAAGCCAAGGCAAGTTAGGCCAGGCAGAAGAGTATAGCAACAAAGCACTTGCCATTGGCCTTAAGCTTTTTGGTGAAAATCATCCCGAGGTGGCAAGAGATTACAACAACCTAGGACAAATCTACCAAAGCCAAGGCAATTTAGTCCAGGCGGAAGAGTATATTAACAAAGCCCTTGCCATTAACCTTAAACTTTTTGGTGAAAATTACCACGAGGTGGCAAGCAATTATAGCAACCTAGAAACAATCTACCAAGCTCAAGGCAATTTAGGCCAAGCGGAAGAGTCTATTAAAAAAGCGCTTGCCATTAACCTTAACCTTTTCGGCGAAAATCATCCCAATGTGGCAGGAAATTATAACAACCTAGGAGCAATCTACCAAGACCAAGGCAATTTAGACAAAGCGGCAGAGTATATTAACAAAGCGCTTGCCATTCACCTTAAGCTTTCTGGTGAATATTCTCCTGAGGTGGCAATTAGTGACAATAACCTAGGACAAATCTATAAAGACCAAGGCAAGTTAGGCCAGGCGGAAGAGTATAGCAACAAAGCACTTGCCATTCACCTTAAGCTTTTCGGTGAAAATCATCCCGATGTGGCAACTTGTTACAATAACCTAGGACAAATCTACCAAAGCCAAGGCAATTTAGACAAAGCAGCAGAGTATAGCAACAAAGCCCTTGCCATTAATCTTAAGCTTTTCGGTGAAAATCATCCCCATGTGGCAATTGATTACAATGACCTAGGACAAATCTACCAAAGCCAAGGCAATTTAGACAAAGCGGAAGAGTATAGCAACAAAGCACTTGCCATTAACCTTAACCTTTTCGGCGAAAATCATCCCGATGTGGCAGGAAATTATAACAACCTAGGAGCAATCTACCAAGACCAAGGCAATTTAGACAAAGCGGAAGAGTATAGCAACAAAGCACTTGCCATTGATTTTAAGCTTTTGGGTGAAAATCATCCCGATGTGGCAAGAGATTACAATAATCTAGGACAAATCTACCAAAGCCAAGGCAATTTAGTCCAAGCGGAAGAGTATAGCAACAAAGCACTTGCCATTGGCCTTAAGCTTTTTGGTGAAAATCATCCTGCTGTGGCAAAAGATTACAATAACCTGGGAGCAATCTACAAAGAACAAGGCAATTTAAGCCAGGCGGAAGAGTTTATTAAAAAAGCACTCGCCATTAACCTTAAGCTTTTTGGTGAAAATCATCCTACGGTGGCAAGAGATTACAATAACCTAGGACAAATCTACCAAGAGCAAGGCAAGTTAGGCCAGGCAAAAGAGTATAGCAACAAAGCACTTGCCATTGACCTTAAGCTTTTTGGTGAAAATCATCCCGATGTGGCAAGAGATTACAATAACCTAGGAGGAATCTACAAAGAGCAAGGCAATTTAGACAAAGCGGAAGAATATATTAGCAAAGCGCTTGCCATTAACCTTAAACTTTTTGGTGAAAATTACCACGAGGTGGCAAGCAATTATAGCAACCTAGGAACAATCTACCAAAGCCAAGGCAATTTAGACAAAGCGGAAGAGTATAGCAACAAAGCACTTGCCATTAACCTCAACCTTTTCGGCGAAAATCATCCCGATGTGGCAGGAAATTATAACAACCTAGGAGCAATCTACCAAGACCAAGGCAATTTAGTCCAAGCGGAAGAGTATAGCAACAAAGCACTTGCCATTGATTTTAAGCTTTTGGGTGAAAATCATCCCGATGTGGCAAGAGATTACAATAATCTAGGACAAATCTACCAAAGCCAAGGCAATTTAGTCCAAGCGGAAGAGTATAGCAACAAAGCACTTGCCATTGGCCTTAAGCTTTTTGGTGAAAATCATCCCACAGTGGCAAGCAATTATAGCAACCTAGGAACAATCTACCAAGCTCAAGGCAATTTAGGCCAAGCGGAAGAGTCTATTAAAAAAGCGCTTGCCATTAACCTTAACCTTTTCGGCGAAAATCATCCCGAAGCGGCAATCAATTACAATAACCTAGGACAAATCTACAAAGGCCAAGGCAATTTAGGCCAGGCGGAAGAGTGTAGCAGCAAAGCGTTTGCCATTAACCTTAAGCTTTCTGGCGAATATTCTCCTGATGTGGCAAAAGATTACAATGACCTAGGGCAAATCTACAAAAACCAAGGCAATTTAAGCAAAGCGGCAGAATATATTAGCAAAGCGCTTGCCATTGACCTTGAGCTTTTTGGCAAATATTCTCCCGAGGTGGCAAAAGATTACAATAACCTAGGGCAAATCTACAAAGATCGAGGCAATTTAGACAAAGCAGCAGAGTATATTAACAAAGCGCTTGCCATTAACATTAATCTTTTGGGTGAAAATCATCCCCAAGTGACAATGCTAGCCAATAAGCTAACAACAATTTCATAAGGAGATGCTAAAAAATTTTACGATTAAAAATTTGTTTAGAGTAAGATAATATGAAGCTTGATTAAGTCTTCAAATTCAATGCTAGAACCCCCATTCCGCAAGTTAATTTCCCTCGTCATCTAATTTCTGCCAAGGAGGCCTAAAACCAGTAAAACATGCCTCATGTCAGGGTTTAAATTAAGGATTAATTCTTTTATGCTTTCATGTATAGAGCCTAGAGTAAAATCTAATCCATTAACTATCATTCACTCGACGCTTCTCCTGTGATCATAATCGCTCTAGGATCTGAAGAGACCACCTGGACTATCATCATCCCTTGGGTAATTTTGTCACTCATTGCAAAACCAATTTTAAGGTGATCAAGTCGCGTGCTATAGTGGTTTGAATTTTAAATTTCTGTTCATTAACATATACTTAAAAAAGAGTAATCAATGGTTTGAGCAAGAGTAGAAAACTTACTTAAGTTTGCTGCCACAATCTTCTTAAAATTAGCCCAAAAGGTTTCAATAGGGTTTAGATCTGGAGAATAAGGCGGTAAAAATAAAATCTCACAACCTGCCTTTTTAATAAGTTCATCAGTGGCTTGCGATTTATGGAAGGTAGCATTATCCATTATCAGAACTTGTCCTGCTTTAAGTTCAGGTATCAATATTTTTTCTAGCCAAATGTTAAACAGAAGAGAATTACAAGTACCTGTATAACAAAAAGGAGCTAAAATTTTAGACTTGCATTTAGCTGCTATAAAGCTTTCTCTAGCAAATGAACGACCTGCTATAGCACCATAAATCTTTTCTCCTATAGGTGATCTTGCATGCTGGCGCTGTAAGTAGGCATTTATCCCGCTCTCATCTATGTAAATCCTATTTTCTTCCGGAATGTTTTCTAGCTTTTGGCTAAACTCCTCTCGTTTATTCTCATCTCTTTCCTTGTAGAAGGGTGTCTTTTTTTTAAAGTGATTTTCAGTCTTTTACAGGCATAAAAAACTGCAGTTATTGTCACTCCGAATGCCTCAGCTATTTCCCTAAGGTAGGCATCAGGATTTTGTTTTATATATAATTTTAGCTTTTCACTATCTATTTTACTGGGGCTCTGTCGTCTTTTTTTAGGAGCTAGACAACCTTGTTTTTTCCGCTTAATCCAGTTGGTTAACGTGCGAACTGTTACACCAAACACCTCACTAGCTGTGGCCATTGAGCCGCCATTCTCTATATAATTCAAAGCTTTTTTTCTTAAATCGTGTGAATATACCATGCCAATTGATTATACATATATCCTTAGAAAAATAGAATTCAAATAACTATATTATACTTTTCCATCGTTTATATTCTCACTTTCTTGGCTTTAAAAAGAACAAGATTAGCCTTTTCTAAAAAAACTTAAGGCAATTTCCAGTCTCAATAAAAATAATATCCGGGAATCGCTACAACCCGCGGAAGGTGGGCTAGAAGAATTTAGAGGAGCAAATAAGGATATGTAAAAACCTAAAAAAATTCTCTTTTTTAAAAGGGAAAACTTGTACAGCTCTATAACCCCTCCTATCATTAAGCACTCTTAACGTCTACTAAAGCGGCTTTTAAATGCTAGCACTAACGGTTATTAGGGAAAGATAAACCTACTCAGTTTCTAATTCTAGATAAGGAAAAACGTTTCTAATTTGCTCAATTCCATTCTTACTAAGGGGTGAATGCTTCAGAAGTATTTTTTTTAAACTCGGGCAACTTTTAATCCCCTCTAAAACTCCCTTTTCAGAAAGAGAGTCACATCTTGAAATATCTAGAAAATATAGATTTTTACAATGCATCATAATATCAATTAAAGCAGCGTCTGTAAGCAAAGAACGTGAAAGATTTAAGGCAGATAAATTGGGTAACAACCTACCTAGGTGAAAAAAAGCCTCGCCATTGATTTTTTGACAATTAGCAAGGCTTAATTCTATAAGATAGGGACAAGCCTGAATAGTCATTTTTAAATCATTATCGTTAATTTGTAAGCAACGCGAAATATCAAGAACCTTTAGTTGTTTGAAATATTGTAGATGAGGCCATATCCCATAGTTTAAATGCTCATTACTGCTCAGATCTAATTTCAAAAGATGGGGGCAGGTATTTGCTAAGGTATTTAAAGCCTCAGCATTTACCCATGGGCAGCGCGATAAACACAACTCTTGCAATGTAGGTAGAAGATCGACTAGATAATCGGAGAAGATAGTAGACTCACTTAAATCTAATCCTATTAAATGTGGAGTACGATTGGTAATCATTTTAAAATAAGGATTAGCAGTCATTGCGCCAGAAAAAGTCAGATGAGTAATATAGGGAGAGAGGACGCTGAATACCTCCAAGGCGATTGCGTTGTAATTTAAAAATTCTATCGAAAGATGGTTTATCGGGGTCACCAGAAGATGCATGCCCCAATCTAGCTGATTGATAAACTCTATGCAGCCATTCTTTAAGAGGGGTAAGGATTGATGATGGGCCTTAATCAATATCTCTACTACGTTATTCCTATGTATGTATCGATGTAAAACCCTTTCGCAGGCTTCGCCTAGGGAAGCAAAGCCCAAAATTTCTAAATCTTTGAGAAGAGCCCACAGCTCCTCAGGCGGCTTTTTCCATACATCTTCCGCTATATTTTTAAGAACAAACTTTTCAATCACCTCCATCGTTTGAGGAAGAATGCCATCAATCTTAAGAATACGCCTTTCTACATGAGGACACTCCTTCATAATACGCCGTCTAAAATAGTAGCTATGATGGCTTAATAGTAAGCTATTAAAAAAATATTCTTGCTCACCACTTTTAATCGTTAAATCTAATGGAATAAAAGCTTTTAGGAACTCCATGTGTTGATAAATAGGAGGTATAACCTGATGAAAGAAATGATAAGGAAGATTGGTATGAATATGAGCATCAGTAAGCCATTTGAAAAAGGCTTTCATTGAGTTAGGATAAGACTCAATCCATAGTTCATCGTTGCAAGCAACGAGGAAAAAAGAGACTAAATCCGCAGAATGCTTAGATAACTGTTCAATAAGCTCTTCTTCTTTTTCGAGCTTGCTATATTTCATCAAATGAAGCGGTGTCCCTAACGGCATACGCATGTTATCGCCAACTTTTTTTTTAAGTTTTATTTACCATCCATAGCATAAAAAAATTTCTAACCCTACATAAAAATCTGTGTTGAGATTAATGAAGACCTTTTTCCTCAGTGGTAAGCAATAAAAAAACAAGGGAAAGAATAGAGACCTATGGGCTGATCATTTACTCCCTATTTAATCTCCCCATTTAACCAAAATCTTTGAAAGAGAGACACTTCAAATAAATCATTTGAAAAATAATTTTTGAATTAATTTTTGTGTTAAGCAAGCAAAAAATTATAATTAACTTATTTAAGTAAATTTTTTGAATTTTTATATTGCTTTGCAAAAAAATTAACAGACCATAAATCTGCATATTTCCATACCTAGTAATTAGCCGAGCTTGTTAAAATAACCCTTACTTTTGAATAAGGTGCTTATATGTCTAAAACATGGTCTATAGAATGCTTAAAGAAATATATTACCCCTCTTAATTTGGCTCAAAAAATTGAAGAACTACGTGAGCAGGGCCAAAAGATTGCCACGGTTAATGGATCCTTCGATTTGCTACATGCTGGACATTTACAAATTTTATTCGAAGCTTCTCAACAGGCAGATATTCTTATTGTAGCTCTTAATAGTGATCAATCGATCAAACAGTATAAAAGCCCTTGGCGTCCTATTATTCCTTTAGAATTTCGTTTACAAATGATGAGTGCTCTTAGCTTTATCGATTATGTGACCTGGTTTGAAGAAACCAATCCTATTGAATTGCTTAAAATTATTAAACCCGATGTGCATGTCAATGGATCAGAATATGGAGAAAATTGCCTTGAAGCAGAGACGGTTCGCGCGAGCGGAGGGCGTCTGCACCTCGTGAATTTGATTCCTGGCCTATCTACCTCACAAATATTAAAGAAAATTTCTTCGTTACCATCTTAGGAGATTCGATCATGCGTTTGATAGGAACATTTAAAAATCAAAAGCAAGCACAAGACCTTTCTGCTTTCCTTGAATGCTACGGCATTAAACATCAACTAGAGATTGAGAAGAATACCGATTGGGGTAGCCAAAATTATGGCGATATGATTTATAAACTATGGGTCATTGAAGAGGAAGACTTAGAAAAAGCCTTAGAAAAAGTGCAAGTTTTTGTAGATAATCCTCGAGCTGCTATGGCGGCGGCTCCTGCCTCAAAAAGTTGGCTAAAAGAACCTTTGAAAGAAAAAATTAAAGAAGCTCCCTTAAAAATGATACGCCAAAAAAAGCTGCAATATGCTAAAACCAGTGGCTGGGGAACAATTACTACTACTCTATTAATTCTTTGCACTCTTCTGCTTTTTCTTTCTACCTTCACAACCCCTTCACTTAATCATATCCCTAATAAACTACCCAGCAGCGTGCTATTAAACTCCCCTATCCATAAAGCATTGATGTATGATTACCCTTACGCTTACACGATAATGGATAAAATCATTAGTGCGTATGGGATCGAAAGTCTGCAAGATCCTACGGAGATGACCTTTCAGGAGCAGATACTCCTTAACACCTTTAATCATACCCCCTACTGGAAAGGGCTGTATGCTAAGCTGAGTAATCGTTTTTTCACTGGGAAGGCTTTCGGGGAGTCTAATCCTCCTTTATTCGAGAAAATTCGTGAAGGGCAAATTTGGCGCTTATTAACCCCTATTTTGCTCCATGATGATATTTTTCATCTATTTTTTAACATGATATGGCTCCTCGTTTTAGGTAAACAAATGGAAGAGCGCCTGCGCCCTAGCCGTTACATCTTATTTATCCTTCTCGCAGGCATCTTTACAAATACCCTACAATATTTAATGGGAGGCCCTAATTTTTTAGGATTTTCTGGGGTGCTCTGTGCCATGCTCACCTTTGTATGGATGCGCCAGAAGAAGGCCGCTTGGGAAGGATATCAATTGCAGACCTCAACTTTTACATTTATTATGGTATTTATTATTGCGATGTTTGGCATTCAACTGGTATCATTTTTGATGGAAATTTATACAAAATCACCCTTTTCCCCCGGTATAGCGAATACAGCGCACTTATCAGGAGCTATTGTTGGCCTTCTGTTAGGCAGCCTGGACTTTTTTGCTTACAAAAACCGTTAATTTTTTTAGTTTATGACCGTACGAGACATCATCATTCTAGGCTGCTCAAGTCAGCAACCAACCCGCATGCGCAATCATGGTGCTTATTTAGTGCGCTGGAATGATGAAGGGCTATTGTTTGATCCAGGAGAAGGCACGCA
Organism: Neochlamydia sp. S13; assembly: GCF_000648235.2. NCBI lineage: Bacteria > Pseudomonadati > Chlamydiota > Chlamydiia > Parachlamydiales > Parachlamydiaceae > Neochlamydia > Neochlamydia sp. S13. The sequence goes on from NZ_AP017978.1 coordinate 199,179, forward strand.
GAGACAATTTATCTTCGCTAATGTAGCTCCTACAGTGGTGACACGCATTTTTGTCTCCCATTTTCATGGAGATCACTGCCTGGGACTAGGTTCTGTTCTGATGCGCCTTAATCTTGATAAGGTTACTCATCCCATTCACTGCTATTATCCGGCAAGTGGTAAACGCTTTTTTGATCGTTTGCGCTATGGAACCATTTATCATGAACTTATCCATGTGGTCGAACATCCTGTCTCTAAAGGCGGGCTAGTTCATGATGATGGTAAATTTCGCATTGAGGCCGTGGAATTGGATCATGGTGTAGAGAACTTGGGATGGAGAATTACAGAACCTGACACCCGCAAATATGACCGCAATAATTTGCAAGCTTTGGGCGTTAAAGGACCTTTAGTGCGTGAACTTGAGCAAAAAGGTTTTCTAGTCTTAGATGGAAAAACGGTGACTTTAGATCAGGTCAGCCATATTAGGAAAGGCGACAGCCTTGCAGTAGTTATTGATACCCGCTACTGTCAAAATGCCATCGATATCGCTCGTCATGCTAAGGTTTTAATCTGTGAAAGCACCTACCTCGAAGAGCATCAGGAACTAGCACGTAAACATTTTCACCTAACTGCCAAGCAAGCTGCCACTATCGCTAAAGAAGCAGGTGTAAAGCAACTTATACTGACTCATTTTTCCGCACGCTACCAGAACTTAAGGCCTTTTGAAGAAGAAGCGCGAGCGGTTTTCCCTCAAACTTATATTGCTGATGATTTATTAACATTTCCTTTTCCTAAAAATCTTTAAGAAAAAAATGTATGTTCATCTCTACTGCCCAAAAGTTTTTAAAGCATCTTAGAACCATCAGAAATGCCTCGGAGCATACTGTCCGCAATTATGCCATCGATCTAAATGCCTTTAAAATTTATATTGAAACTCACCATTTACCTCCTAAAGCCTCTCAAGAAGTAACGCCTAAAATTCATCATAACATGGTAGATAAATATTCTACTGCCTATGATGCCCTTATCCCTCTGTCCATGATCGACCGCAAAACCATTCGTGGATTTCTAGCCACCCTTACCCAAAACGGTATCAATAAAAAGACGATTGTTAGACGGCTTTCCTCAATTCGTGCCTTCTTTAAGTATGCTTTTTCCCATAAATTTATAAGCATTAATCCTACGGAAGAGCTAGATACGCCGAAAATAGAAAAAAAGCTTCCCACCTCTCTTTCCTATGATCAAGTTTTAAAAATCTTTGCAGCACCAGACCTCTCTACTTTCTTAGGTTTTCGTGATCGCGTGATTATGGAGCTATTCTATAGCTCCGGATTACGCGTCAGCGAGCTAGCTTCTCTTAATCGTCGCGATTTTGACCCTCAAAACTTGCTTGTGCGCCTTAAAGGTAAAGGAAAAAAAGAAAGAGTGATCCCTATTACTAAAAATGCTGCGCAATGGATTCAAAAATATCTCGAGCACCCCGAACGCCATACTTGTACGGATGGACATAGAGAACAAGTAGACTCCCAAGCAATCTTTTTGAATAAGCTAGGCACTCGGCTTACCACGCGCTCAATCGATCGAACATTTGATAATTATATAAAAAATAGTGGCTTAGCTGGCAAAATTACGCCTCACACAATCCGTCACACGATTGCTACTCATTGGTTAGAGAATGGCATGGACCTAAAAACCATTCAAGTTTTATTAGGCCATACCTCTTTATCTACGACCACTATTTATACCCAAGTGTCACCTAAGCTCAAGAAAAAAGTTTATCATCAATCTCATCCCCGTGCGAAAGCTCCATAAGCTAGAGCACAAAAGCTAATGCTTTTTGCCGATTTGATAAATAATGTTTCCCAAAAAATCTTTAGGATTAAATTTATTTAACTTTGGATTATGCAAAAAAAATTTAGATTATTGTTTGAAATAGGGCTTTGGTATACCTTTAAAGAAGTTTAAGAGGTTTAAAACAGGCTAAAACTCATCCTGAATTTTAGTTGCGAGTTATCTATATTTCAGGTAATATAATAAGGAAAAAATCTAAAATTTATTATCTTATGCTAACATTAAATAAAATATCTAAAAGCTTTGGTAGCCGCGTCCTATTTGAAGAAGTTATTATGACTTTTAATGCGGGAAATCGTTATGGCTTAACAGGGCCTAACGGAGCAGGAAAAACCACCTTACTTAAAATCATTATGGGCGTTGAAGAGGCCACAAGTGGAAGTATTACTCTGCCTGACCGAGTAGGGATTCTAAAGCAAAATATCGAAGCCTATAGCGATATTAAAGTGGTCGATGTCGTAATCATGGGTAATAAACGCTTGTGGGATGCCTTTAAAGAACGCGACGCTCTTTATGAAGTAGAGATGACAGATGATGTAGGCATGCGTCTGGGGGAAATAGAAGGAATTATCGCCGAAGAAGATGGCTATTCTGCTGAATCTAATGCGGAAATTCTATTAGCGGGTATGGGAATTGCGGAAGAATTTTTTTATCTTAAAATGCATGAAATTCCCTTAGATCATCAATTTAGAGTGCTGCTATGCCAAGCTTTATTTGGAGACCCTCAAGCCTTGCTGCTGGATGAACCTACTAACCACCTCGATTTAGAGTCTATTGGGTGGTTGGAAAACTTTTTACATGGTTATAAAGGCGTGCTTATTGTGATCAGCCATGATCGCCACTTCTTAAATTCGGTAACTACCCATATAGCAGATATCGATTATGAGACTATCATCCTTTACCCTGGAAACTATGATGATATGATTGCTGCTAAAAGTGCAGTACGTGATCGTGCGGAAGCAGATGCCAAATCTAAAGAAAAAAAGATTGCCCAACTACGTGAATTTGTTTCTAAATTTGGCGCTGGAACACGCGCAAGCCAAGTGCAATCACGCCAACGCGAAATCTCTCGTTTACAGCCTCAAGAGCTAAAGAAAACAAATATTCAACGTCCTTATATCCGTTTTATACCTACAGAAAAACAGCCGGGAAAAATTGTATTAAAAGTAGATAATATCCAAAAAGCTTATGATGGACCAGAGGTTATTACAAATTTCTCTTTAGAAATTGCCAGGGAAGATAAAATTGGTATTATCGGCAATAATGGCCGCGGAAAGACTACTCTTATTAGAATGCTAGCACGAGCTTTATCTCCTGATAAAGGAAATATAGAACATGGCCATCAAGTACAGATCTGCTACTTTCCACAAAATCATCTGGAAGCGGTAGACAAAAACGTTAAACAAACGTCATTTGAATGGCTTAAAGAAAGGCGCCCTGGTATTTACGATCAAGATATCCGTAGTGTAATGGGCAAAATGCTTTTCGGCGGAGACGATGCTTTTAAGCCGGTAACTAGTCTTTCTGGTGGCGAGACAGCACGCTTGATTATTGCAGGTATGATGTTAGCCGAGCATAACGTTCTTTTGTTGGATGAGCCTAATAATCATCTCGACCTAGAGGCTGTCTCTGCATTAGCATGGGGATTAAATGAGTATAAAGGCACAGTAGTAGTCGTAAGCCATGATCGTGATCTGATCTCTCAAGTAGCTAACAAAATTATTGCTTTTGAAGAAAATGGTATCCAAGTATTTGATGGGAATTTAGATGAATATTTAGCTGTCAAAGCAGAGAAACAAAAAGCTTAAGATTCATCAAGGCCAAATGTTTACTAAAAGAAAGTTCTTATCATTTTCTATGGAAAAACAACATAAAAAATGTGCAGAGCTTTTATTAGCCATTTACAAAGATAAAATTGCTTTTCAACCCATAGAAGGGATGTTAGCTCATTATCATGAGCTACAAGAATGGATGCAGAGGGAAGATAAACTTTCCTCGGATGCTAAGGAAATTGCCAATCGTTATCATTACCATCTTAAGTTAGCTAATCGAAAAGTTCGAGAGCATCATTTATTGCCATCTATCCGGCAAGGAGATCGAGCGCAAGGAGAGAAAATATGGCCTATCTCTATCTATTTAGATTCTTTAAGATCAGCTCATAATGTTGGGAGTATCATCCGAACCACTGAAGCTTTTGCCTTAGGAGCCATCTATTTCTCTGAGCATACTCCCTATATAAACAATCTACAGGTGCAAAATGCTTCTATGGGAACCTTTCAATGGATAGAATGCTACCCTAGCTGTAAAGTAACTGATTTGCCTCGACCCTTGATTGTGATGGAGACTAGCCCCCAAGCTACATCTTTATATAACTTTATTTTTCCTGAGGTCTTTACCTTAGCCTTAGGCAATGAAGAATATGGTTGCTCGGATGAAGTCTTAAGAGTAGCAGATCATCTTATTGAAATCCCCCTTAGAGGCCGTAAGAATTCATTAAATGTTGCAAATGCCTTTGCCATAACTGCTAGCGAAATTTATAGGCAAAAGAAGGAAGATCATGGCCAAAAAAGCACCTAAAAAACAACTTTCCCTACGAGCAAGCGCACCCTTACACATCCGCACCTGCTATCCATCTCCTATTTTAGAGAGTGTAGATGATAAGACGGATGAGGAAAAAATTAAACTGATCGCCGAAAAATATACCGAAATTCTACAAATATTAGGGCTCGATTTATCTGATGATTCCCTGCAAGATACTCCACAACGTATTGCCCGTATGTATGTCAAGGAAATCTTTTCTGGGCTAAAAGATGATAATTTTCCTGAAGTGAGCTTTTTTGAGAACAAATATGAACCTTCTAAAAGTGAAAATGCTAATATTATCCTAGTAAAAGTTAATTTTACTAGCTTTTGTGAACACCACTTTGTTCCTATGCGCGGCTATGCTTATGTCGCTTACATCCCTCACAAAAAATTGATCGGTTTATCAAAAATCCCCCGCATTGTGCGTTTTTTTGCTAAGCGACCTCAGGTGCAAGAAAGATTAGCTGCGCAGATCGTAGATTCTCTTGCTCATTTACTTGAGACTGAGAATGTAGCTATTTCGATTATTGCCGAGCACTACTGTGTCATTGCTCGCGGCATTGAAAATGAACATAGCCACACGGTCACTAATATTCTACGAGGTAATTTTCAAAATAACGAAGTTGTACGCCGGGAATTTTTTGAAAGTATTAGGATTTACAATAATACCCCCGTGTGAGAATACCAGCATTCACTATCATTTCTATTTTATCGGTAGGATAAACTTAAAAATGCATCCTAGCTGTAGGTAAAAAACTTTTCGATAGGCCTTTTTTTATCTCGCCTTGCAAGAAATTACCCCACCAATTTACTAAAAAATATTAAAAATATGCTTTTAAACAGCTCTTTATACAAACACGCAAAAACTATGCTTTTAGCTAGGAAAGGCAGCTAAAGAAAATCTAATACGCTTCTTAAGCAACACTTTATGTAATCGTATACCTAATAAAAAAGCTTGTTTTGAAGGAAAGATTTAGCTTAGAAAAAGATTAATTTCTTTTTCGGTTATGCAGACGCAGTTTCTTTAAAATGGTTGAAAATAAAGAAGGAAAAATAAAAGTCTGGGAAGATTTTAAGCCGGATTCTGTCTCACGGTCTTACGACCGTTGGGCAATCATTCATCTAGGCACATTATCACTAACATGCTCAAGCGACCCTTATAAAGCATAGCGGAGAACTATATAGCTTTAATTCGGTCTTGCTTCGGATAGGGTTTGTCATCTCTTGAGTCTCCTCAAGTAGAGCTTCCTCTTAAAGTTAGCATTTCACCCTGTCTATTTAACTAAAAGTTAAACAGCGGTATATTTTCTGTTACACTTTCCGTAGCCTTACGGCCCCCAGCTTTTCGCTGGTATCCTCTCCTATGAAGTCCAGACTTTCCTCCCTTACTTAAAAAATAAGAGCGATTGCCTCTCTTCCCAGACATGCTTTTATCCACTTGAAGTGATTTAGGTAGATATTTCCTAAAGGACAAGTAAAACTTAAACGCTTACCAGCAGGGTTTACTTAAAAAATTAAGGCTTTAATGCTAAGTAAATACGTAGGTTAAATTTAACTTTTTATTTTTGTAGAACGGCGACGGCGCGTCTTTGTAGCCACACTTGTACCTTCAAGTGCTTCGCTTTCTTGCCAATAATGAATACGTGCGCAATGTTCACAGAAGACTAAACGCTCACCTTTTCGTACTAGGTTTTCATCTTGAGCTGTTAGCATAATGTGGCATCCACTACAGCAACGGTTTTCAATAGGAACAACCACGCGGTCTTTTTTATTGCGCAGTAACCTTTCGTAGATGCGAAACGTTTCAGGATCAGCCTTAAGAACAAGCTCATCACGTTTTTGCTTGAGTTGTCTTCCCTCAGCATTAATTTCACGAATACTTTCCATAATTTCAGCTTCAAGTGCTTTACTACTTTCGCTAGTTGATTCAAGACTTTGAGTAAGGTTTTTCAGATGGTCTTCTTCTATAGCTAACTTGTCATAAAGGTCACTTAATCGCAATTCTTTAGCAATACGTTCTCGATCTACTGCCGACATCTCTTGGCTTAAAGCATTAAACTCTTCTACCTTTTTTACATGATTCTGTTGCGCTTCAAGTTTCTTTAGTTTAGCGACAATGTCATGATGCTCACCTTCAACAAGACGTATATGCTTTTTTAATTCTGCTATTTCCGATTCTTTTACAAGAGATTGGTGCTGCAAGTCCGATTTAACAGAATTAATATTATGCAATTCATCTTGACGCTCTTTTTTGAGCCTCATTAATTGAATAAGCTGCATATCAAATTCTTGTATTTCTAAAATTATGTTAAGAGCTTCTTGCATGCTTTTTCCTACGCGTTGTAAAGGTGGCCTTAATCAGGTCTTTGCTATTTTGCTATAAAGCATAGTTCCTTTAAGGATAATTCTCAAGAAAAAAGTCTGAAAAGTTTATTTCTAGATGAACCCATCTTGTAAAAAAGGCCGCCTAGAAAAAATGCAGAAGTTAAAAAAATTTTTATAAAAAAGCTAAAAGCTTTACTTAATTAATCTAAATTATTTTTTACTCTCCTCTCTCGATTATCTTAGAATGACTTAAGTGGATTATTTTTTAAAGGTTTCTCAATTGTTTTTCCTTTCTCATTTCTTCTTAACTTTCAGCTTCTTAGATAAAAAAAACTCAATTCGCTATTCACACTCTTATCCTTAGCCATTTATCTATTCTTAAATTATACTTTTTTTAATTTATTCAATAAAACTTAGCTATATTCTTCAATCGACAAAAACTCTTCTTTCTTATTTCTTGGCCTTAAAAGTAATCTCATTTACAAATTTGCATATTTAGGATAAATTGGTTCGTCTTATGATCCTTAATGAGGAGTTTGCTTTATGACACTACTAGACAATTATTTTGCAAAAAGCGCCAATAAAGAACGTAATAAAGCTACTATCGCCTACTTAGCAGCTTTAGATTATATTGAAACCACGGCTCCCCAAATCAGTGCGAGCATCTTGCAAGAACTTAAGGATCAACGCTCATATCTTAAACTTATTGCTTCAGAAAATTTTTCTTCCCTAGCTGTTCAACTAGCTATGGGAAACCTTCTGACAGATAAGTATGCCGAAGGATTTGCCCATCACCGTTTTTATGCAGGCTGCGAAAACGTCGATACAGTTGAGGATATAGCCACCAAAGAACTTAAGTCCATTTTTGGTTGTGAAGAGGCTTATGTCCAACCTCACTCTGGAGCGGATGCTAATTTAGTTGCTTTTTGGTCTATTCTTGTGCAACGCGTGCAAAATCCTGCCATTGAAAAGCTAGGTAAAAAAAATCTTGATGAATTAACTCCCGACGAATATGAAAATATTCGTCAACTGATGCTTAATCAAAAAGTCATGGGAATGTCTTTAAACTCTGGTGGGCATTTAACGCATGGCTACCGGCATAACATATCCAGTAAAATGATGAAAGCTGTGCTTTATGATGTAGATCCCTCTACTGAACTTTTAGATTACTCACAGCTTGCAAACATGGCTAAACAAGAGAAACCTACTATTCTTTTAGCAGGTTATTCAGCTTATCCTCGCAAACTTAACTTTGCCAAAATGCGTGAAATTGCAGATAGCGTGGGGGCTGTGTTAATGGTTGATATGGCTCATTTTGCCGGATTAGTGGCTGGGAAAGTATTTACCGGTGAGTTTAATCCTATTCCTTATGCCCATATAGTCACTTCTACCACCCATAAGACCCTGAGGGGGCCACGTGGCGGCATTATCCTCTGTACTAAAGAATATATCGACATTGTCAATAAAGGATGCCCCCTTGTTCTCGGAGGTCCTTTACCTCATGTGATAGCTGCAAAGGCTATTGCTTTTAAAGAGGCTAATAGCAAGGCATTCTGCGACTATGCACAAAAAATTGTGGATAACACGCAAGCCCTTGCCGCTCAATTCCGCAAAAGAGGAATTCGGTTAGTGACAGGAGGCACAGAAAATCATTTGCTAATTTTAGACTTAACTCACTATGGGTTGACGGGCAGACATGCTGAGACGGCATTACGTCAAGCTATGTTGACTGTCAATCGTAATGCCATACCTTTTGACAAAAATGGACCCTGGTACACTTCGGGAGTCCGCATGGGAGCAGCAGCAGTTACAACGTTAGGATTAGGTGCTGAAGAAATGGTTGAAATCGCAGATATCTCTGCTGATATCCTTACTCATACTACCCCGATTATAAATAATAAAACCGGGCAACCCAGCAAAGCACAAGCAATTGTAGAGCCTGCAATTTTAGAAAGATCCAGAAGCCGTGTAGCAGAACTTTTAAAGCGCTATCCTCTTTATCCTGAAATCATTGTAAATGATGCTTGATTTTGCAGACTAAAATAAGGATAATGAAGCTTAATTTAATCTTCGGAGAAGACATCCATGGCTAAAGCAGATAAAGAAAAAGATAACTATAGCAGTATACCTTTTATTAGGCTCGAAGATCGTATAGATAGCGTAATCCTTGAATCCCGCCGCATTTTTTTAAGTGATGCGGTTGACAGCAATTCAGCCGAAAGCATTATTCGTAAGCTTTGGTATCTGGAACTTACGGCTCCGGGAAAACCTATTTTATTTGTAATCAATAGCCCTGGTGGTTCTGTCGACTCAGGATTTGCTATTTGGGATCAAATTCAACTGATGAAATCTCCTGTTACGACTTTAGTGTGCGGCTTAGCAGCCTCTATGGGCTCAGTATTAAGCCTTTCAGCAGCTCCGAAACGACGCTTTGCTACCCCTCAGTCAAGGATTATGATTCACCAGCCTCTGATTGGAGGCGTGATTAAAGGCCAAGCGACTGATTTAGAGATTCAGGCAAAAGAAATGCTTAAGACACATGAAGCTCTGATAAGACTTTACATGCATCAGACAGGTAAAGACTATGAAACCATTCAAAAAGCGATGGATCGCGATAACTGGTTAAGCCCTCAAGAAGCCCTAGAATTTGGCTTACTAGATGGCATTGTTCATTCTATAGACGATCTAGAGATGTAAAAATAAAAGAAAATTTCTGATAAGCATTAAGAACGATTACTTTTTTAATTTCATTTTTTCTCCTAATCGGTGATTTTCTTTTAATTTTTTATTAAATTTATTCATGCTATTTACTTTTTCAAAATACTCAGGATGTGGAAATGATTTCATCCTTTTTGATAATCGAACTTCTAAACTTTCTGTTTTAACCCCTAACCTTATCCAAAAATTGTGCGCTCGGCAAAAAGGAATTGGGGCAGATGGGGTTATTCTTTTAGAAACATCGCAAAAAGCTCATTACAAAATGCGCATTTTCAACGCCGATGGTAGTGAAGCCGAAATGTGCGGAAATGGTATCCGCTGCCTATTCAAGTTTATCCAAGAGTGTGGCATTCAAGAGGAGTGGCTAAATATTGAAACCTTATTTAGTACTTTGAAGGTTAGTTCTGAGGATGAGGATGTAGCGGTACAAATGGGAAGCCCTTCTGAAATACGATGGTCTCTTAATCTTTTTCCTTGGACAATTCATTATTTGGATACGGGCGTGCCTCACGCTGTAATCTTTACGGACAAACTCGATCTCTTAAATCTTAATGAATGTGGGCGCACCCTACGCTTTCATCCTCTCTTTGCTCCCCGCGGAGCTAATGTAAACTTTGTACAGATAGATGACCAGGGCATCCTTCATGTTAGAACCTATGAACGCGGGGTGGAGCAAGAAACACTTGCCTGTGGAACAGGAGCTACCGCAGCAGCATTAGCAGCTGCCAAGCTTTATGAATTAAAAGGTCCCTTAACTGTGAAAGTCCGATCGGAAGATTTTCTTAGAATTGATTTCGAATATAATAATGATTGCTTTACCAAGGTGCGTATGATAGGGCCTGCAAAGCTAGTTTTTAAGGGGGCAGTAAACCTTGAACATGGGCTGGAATGACTTCTTTTAAAACTTCTAAGTTATAGCCACCTTCCAATACTGATACTAAGCGGCCTTCACAATACTTTTCTGCCAAGCCTTTAACGCTTCGCGTCAAATCTACAAAATCATGAGTAGTCAAATTAAAGCCTCCTAGAGGATCCTGCGCATGGGCATCAAAACCTGCCGCAATAAAAATAAACTCTGGTTGAAAGCTTTTCATGCTTTCCATAAGCTGGCCACTAAAAATTTCTTTAATTTTTTGCCTAGGATTCTCGTAAGGTTCGATAGGAAAGTTAAGATTAAATCCTTTGCCTGCCCCTCTTCCTTCTTCCTGGCTTGAACCTGTACCCGGATAGATTCTTTTATTGTGGGTGCTAAAGTAAAAAACTGCAGGATCTTCATAGAAAATATCTTGTATACCGTTGCCATGATGAACGTCCCAATCTATAATTAAAACTTTTCTCAACCCGTATCTCTGGCAAGCATATCGCGCGCCGATGGCAACATTGTTATATAGGCAAAAGCCCATGCCCTTATCCATACAGGCATGATGTCCTGGCGGGCGTACAAGGCAAAAAGCATTACGTGCCTGGGCAAGCATAACGCTATCTACAGCATTTAATACAGCGCCCACCGCATAGCGTGCAATCTTTTCAGATGCAGGACATATTTGCACATCTCCTGTAGATAGTTGAAAAGAGCCATCTTTAAGGCCGCTATAGATACATTGCTGAACATTATCTTGCACTTCCTGTAGATAGCAAGGGGTATGGCACAGCAAAAGTTCACTTTCTTTTGCTAAGCGAGGCCGCAAAATACCACCTCTTTTTAATAGCCCTTGATTTTGTAAAGCTTGTCTACTTACTTTAAACCTAAAAGGAGATTCAGGGTGACTAGGCCCTGTGAGATGCTGAGCAAAAAGAAAGTCTTCTACAATAACCGTAGATAACATACAGCCCTGCAAGTGATTAGAAAATTAAAAGATAAAAAATTATATGTATAGAAAGTAGCATAAAATAAACTTATAAAAAATGACTTTTCATTGCTTGCTTAAGATTTTTTTCAAGATAGGAAGGAGTAAAAATTTAAGCCAAAAATTCTCCTAACCTTTTCAAAATGAAAGCTCAAACTTGTAAGTTCGTTTTCCTTAAAGTCATCTCTCGCTTTTACTATTCACTCATTATTTTTAAGTTTATGGACTTAGAGATTAATTTTTTTTCTCCTACCTTTTAACTTTTTTTAAAAGGAACCAAAGCGCCTCTTTTGCCTATCAACATACAAGATACAAGTAGAAAAACCTCTATTTATTAGATAGGTTAAAATTTAAGTTTTTGATTAAGGATGCATCAAAGGATGCTTTAATTATCTTTTAAAGACACCCCCATATATTCCCACTACTTTACAAGGCTTAGCTTATATCCCTCGCTGCTCTTGCAATCAAAAGGGTGATGGTACTTTTTTATGATGCCATCACCGCGTGATGCCTTCTTTCCGATAAACAACTCCGGCTTAGCCATATGATATACAAACGGCTAGAATGCTTGACAAACGCTGGCAGCTTGAAGCCCATCCCTCTCTTTACTTTGTTAAAAATCCTTAAACCGTTTATTTTAAGTATAAGAGTCCATCGTTCTTAACCAATTAAGGCAGCATCGTTTCTAAAAGCTCCTTTAATCTCGGCTATCAAAGTTTCTTTTATTTTTTCTGCTTCGCTAAGCGCAGGGATTGGGAGCTTGGTTAGCCCTTTGCCTCCTACTTGGTTATATAATTGAATAGAACGTGTGTTAGCTTTAAAAGCTTTATCCAAACGGCCTTTTTCCCAATAAAGCTTAGTAAGATAGTAGCTAGATTTAGCACAAATTCTTAAATCTGTTTCAGACAGCTCTACGGCTTTTTCAAAACAGTTTTTTGCTTTTTCCAAATCTTTAAAAGGACAATTTTTATCTAAGTAAAGCTCCCCTAATACTAGATAAGCTTCTCCAGCCTTTCTGTGCCCCAATTCCCTCATTTGAATGGCTCCTTGAAAAGAGGTGCCCTGTTCAAACCCACCTTTTTCAAGCCTTTCTAAAGCTTGTTGATAATACATTACGGCTTCATCTTCTTTAGAAGCTACCTGTGCTAGTTTAATATAAACTCTACCTAATTGAAGATTGCAATACCTTTCGTTAGTTACGTCTTGCTCTTTTCCTAGCGGTGCAAACCTTTTTTCTTGAAATAAATCTAAATAAAGCTTTTCTGCTTTTAACAAATCGTCTTTTTTGCCTTCTAACAGAAGCCAACCTGGCCCTTGCCTTTGGAAGATGAGCCAATCCACAGGATTTGGATTTGTATAAGCATCAGGGTTTTTTGCCACTTCTTTTTGAAGATCAATAGCTTTATTAAAATATCTTTCAGCTTGCTCCCATTCTCGCGCATAAAAATGGATAATACCTAGATAATGGAGCGTTTGAGAGTAAAGCGCGGGAAGCTCTGGATGGTCTTTTAAAATCTTGCAAATTTCATCAGCTTCTTGGTCTTTAAGCTGCAGCCCCGCAAGCTCTAAGCTTTTCTCAAAAGCTTGGCGAGCTTCAAAAAAATTATTAGATTGCAAATGGTAATTACCAAGCACATTGCAAACATGCACAAAGTAATGTTTTAATTCATCGGTTACTTGATAGTCTGTTGCAGATTTTGAAAGAAATCTCCATTGGTTTTCAATAGCTTTTGTTTGGTGGTAGCTATCTTTGGAGCCCATATTCAGACTATAATTATCCTTAAGCATTCCAAGAAATTTTTTTAAAACCTGGTCGGCTTTTTTTCCTTCTTTACTCATTTTTTCAAGAAGCAACTCTTGCAAGGAAGAATGAATTTCCCACACTTCAGATCCCTTTCTAGTAATCAACCCGTAGCCTTCCAGCTCATCCAATAAAGAGGTCAGCGACCCAGGACTATCTAACTGACTTTTACACCAAAGCTTCAAAAGAGAATCTTCAATAAAATAAGGATTTAAGAAAGGCATAATAGTAAAGACCTCTTTTGATTCACTTCTTTGTTTTTCACATGCTTCTATGCTTAATAGTAGCACGGCTTTTAACATGTGGCTAGCATCAGCTGAATGCATAGAAGCTTCTTTAGATATCCCCATCAAGTTTCTTAGTTTATCACTATAAGCGCTTACTATAGAATCAAACGAAGCAGAGGGTTCAGCCGCTTTTAAGTAAAGGGCCGCTTGCTTCAAGGCTAATGGTAAATAAGAAAGCTGCGCTGCAAGATCACGTTTTGAGTTGTTTGCTTGGTTAAGAGCCCAATGATCTTTGCCAAGATTGAGATGGAAAATCTCTAAGGCCTCATCTTCGCTAAGATGATTTACTTGCATATCAAAGTTTTTCACTTTATTTAGCTTCTCGCGACTCACCATTAAAATTTTACCCTTAGAATCTTGAGGAAGAAAAGCTTGTAAATCTTCGTAATTATTAGAATTTACGTTATCAATAACAAAAAGCCAATCAGGCCTTTGGGCAAGCATCTTATTGACTTCACTAATAATCGTTTCTTTTTGCGCTTTCAAAGGTACATTAACGCCTAATTCTACCGCAAATTTCCTATAAGATTCAAAAAAGCTTTCCATATCTTGCATATCTCCAAAAAATGGAGTACTTATCTTATCCTGTTGGCCTTTCATTTTTTGTTCATACTGCTCTATATATTGCTTAGCTAAAACAGTTTTTCCTGAGCCACCTATTCCTGTAATCGTCAGCTTTTGAGGAGTAGATTGCTGAGAGCTAAAAGTTTTATCTAACTTATCAATATTTTTTGTCTGTACCCACGCTTCTTTGTGAAACAAAATTTCCTCTGGCACACTAACAGGATTAACTTCTACTTTTAAAGTTTTTTTTACATGATCAGTGAAATGTGAGCGAAGCAAATGATAAGCTAGGCCACTAACAGGTATCCACAGCCACTTCCTAGACATCTCAAAAGGAGTCATATTCTTAACATCATGATATTTTTTGTTCACAAACGTTTGAAAAGTTTCTCGTGGCCCATTTTTATCACTTCTACCTTTTATTTCCATATGCAGCTTCTTTAATTCTCTAAACACTTTAGAAGAACTTGGCTGGGGTTTAGCATTTAGCTTTTTACTATAAAAGCGTTTGCCTTTAGGCCACGGAAAGCAACTCTTCTGGTTAGGATGGCCTCTTGAAACGGCATATTTGGACATTCTACCGTAGCTAACTGTAGTTACCAATGAAGGACTTATCCGAAGGCTTTTTAAAGCCCCAGGAATCGAGGTAGAATGAAAAAGAGCAGAGGAAATAGGTTTATTTGCTGCCCGTACAGATACAGAACCCCCTATTTTAGGATAAAGGCTTTTACTTAGCGAAGATACTGATCTAGAAGAAGACACTGACATATTATTAAACCCCTTAGATTAGAAGATTGTTTTTAACAGAATCAATTAATTAACAATAAAATAGACATTTTATTTAAATATTAATAATTAATCAACTAAATTAATTTATTAAACTCTCTGAGTTTTCGATTAAAAAAAATCAAAAAATTTCATGAAAATAATTGGCAAGGGAGCAAAACTGCTTAAATTCTTGCTGCTAAGGAGCTAATGAAAAAAAGCAGTACACTAAATAGAAAAAACAATTATTTGCAAGCATTTTTGGCCCTGCAAATGCCCGCAGAATGATACCTAAAGCTGGGCATAACCCCCGTGATTGCTTACGAATGCAATAAATTTTTAATGTTCATTAGTAGGACATACTTCCTGAAACATCTTTAGCCAGATGTAAAGTCATCTGTAAGCACTTTAATAAAATCGGTAGTCAACTTATTCAGATTTCATAAATGAAGAAAGATTTTTTTTTAAATTGCCGTAATCAATGGTTGTAGGTGGCAGTTTCCTTTATCATACATAAGGTTAAATGCATGTGCTTTCTGCACATAAGATAAATCTTCCTATAAACCTACTTGCCTTTGATAAATCAGTTCTATTTCCTTGCAGGCCTATACGCTCTATTACCTTGTCGCTTTATATAGCTTTTCATTAGGTATAGGAGAAAAGAGCAATACTATTTCTTTTTCAAACATGTCTACTTAAAAATAAGTTACTTTAAAGATCGGGTAAAGGAATACTTTCACGAAAAGGCCTCATCCTCCCCTCTATGCTTCTTAAAAAGTTTTATAGCTTTGCATAATAAAGAGGACCTACTGTGGTAGGACACGCACGCTAAATAAGCTTCTGATAAGACAGCAAAGCTTCATACCAGGACAAAAATTGAAAAAGCCCGTCTAAAAATTTATACTGTTATCTTTTACTAGGAGAAAACAGATGAAAGAAATAGACGAGCTAAGAGAAATTTTAAGTCAAACTTTAGATTGGAACCGAGCAAGACTTACATGCTTTTGTCAAATTGTTCTAGCTCTCTTTAGGGTTAGAAGCGTTAATCTTACTCAACTAGCCACAGCTTTTCAAGGAAAAGCAAAGCTAGACTCCCACTATAAAAGGCTACAACGCTTTTTCCGAGAACTAAAATTTGATAGGTTGGATGCTTTTAAAATTATTTTACAAATATTTCCTATTAAAAGGAAAGTATGGCTGATTATAGATAGAACAAATTGGCAGGTAGGTAGCAAAAACATTAATATTTTAACCTTAGCGATGACTTATGAAGGAACAGCTATTCCGTTGGTCTGGTTTGTGATGAATAAAGCTGGTAATTCCTCTACTGATGAACGCATAGAACTTTTAGAAAAAGTTATTAGGCAATTAGGCCCATCAAAAATTGCAGGTCTTATTGGAGACAGAGAATTTATAGGGAATCAATGGTTTGATTATAGGGAGTCAATGGTTTGATTATCTGATAAAAAGTAAGATTCCCTTTTATATGCGTATTAGGGAAGACACTCTAGTGGAAGGAGCAAGAAATGGCTATGCAATTTCTCTTAGAGGCGTATTTCGTCATCTAAAAGAGGGTAAAAAAAAGTGTTAATTCAACCTTTACAAATGCTCGGCCATTCCTTTTATGTAGCTGCAAGCCGCCTAAAAGATGAGCTTTTAATCGTGGTCACTAATAAAAATCCAAAAAAAGCTATAAGCAGCTACAAAACTAGATGGGAAATAGAAACCTTATTTGCTTGTCTAAAAACGCGAGGCTTTTGCTTGGAAGATACGCATTTAACATATACTGACAGAATTGAGAAACTTATCTTTGCCTTAAGTATTGCTTTTTATTGGGCGTATAAACTAGGTAATATAGCTGCAAACGTAGTCCCTATCAGCATTAAGAAGCATGGCAGAAAAGCTAAAAGTTTGTTTCGCTATGGGTTGGATAAAATAAGGAAAATCTTATTGGGAACACCTAGGTGTTTTAACCTTTTTCTTTGGTTGCTAAAGCTTTTTGGCCCATTGTTATCCTCAAGTATACCTAAGAGGTTTTTTTATGAAAAAATTATTTTTCGTCCTGTACAGAGGCAGATGGATAAGGTAAAATAGGGGGTTTTTAAGATAACCTCTAATACTACAGTGGTAAATGTAAACATAGCTTTCTTTGCCTTTGATAATGGTAGTAACAAGCACTCGCTTGATGCTTACGACGCCAATTAGACCATTCTAACCAATAGCTCCAGCATTGCTTGATAGAGGTATGTGCATAGATCACTAAACGCCTAGCTTCTTGTAAGGTATATCTAATTAAATTAAATTCCGTACTTTTAGAAACTTCTTCATATGAAGCCGACGAGCTTTTTTTTTCTTCTCCAGTAAGTTGAAAGCATCGCGCAAGCCCGAAAGGAAAGTTAAAGCTAATAAACAAAGCGTCATGTGTCGATACCAGCCTGTGTAGCTTCTCACCTCATAGTGATCAAGCCCAATTTCTCCTTTAGAAGCTTCAAAACATTGGTGAGTCGACCTGCGGAACTTCCCCACAGGCCTCTCTTAGAACGGTACAGGAACCTCTCAATTCATACCGCTCCCAATTAAGCAAACGCTCCTATCATTCCTCTTTTCCAATGTACAAATAGTCCTGGGTCTTTTCTGACCATTTTTTCCATAAAGGTAATTGCTCTTGTTTTGTGACCTGCAAGTCTCTTGTATTTGCGCATAGCCCATGTGATTAATGATTTATTAAAATGACGGCAGATTTGATATAAAGCTGCTGGCCGATATTTCCCGTAGTATTCTAGCCATCCTCGGATGACTGGATTATACATTCTGGCTATATCTTTAAGCTCCAAATCTGTCTTATTTCTTATTTTCCATTGTCTTATGGCTGCTTGCATAGATTTTAACGCTGTTTTACTTACGGCTGGTGTAAAACTTACAAACATGCTATTTCGTTTGCTATTTTTGACCAATCTTGGCCGAAAGGTATATCCTAAGACTCGATGATGTACTTTTTTCTTGTTGACTAATTTTTAATAAAATATTGTTATACCTTATCAACTCATTAAAAATAATTTTTCGTCTATGTTTTCCCAACCGCTTCCCTTTATTAAAGAATATTTAAATCAACTTGAAGTGGCTCTCAAGCAAGAAAATCCTCATAATAATTTATCCAAAATTCAATGGTGTTGGCTAGCCTTTTGTTTGATGGGAATATTAGTTACTAATTCAATCTGTTGGGCAAAATTTGAAAGGGCTGGGCTTAAAAGTTATAAAAAGATGGCTTTATCGGCCATGTTTAGACGTGCTAAGATTGCTTGGAATAGGCTGCTAATTTGTAGTGTTCGCGCGGTCCTGCATAAACATGGCATCACAGAAGGGGTTCTTATTATCGATGATAAAGATCACAGTCGATCAAAAAATGCTGAGAAATTGCATCATTTACATAA
Source organism: Neochlamydia sp. S13 (assembly GCF_000648235.2). Lineage (NCBI taxonomy): Bacteria > Pseudomonadati > Chlamydiota > Chlamydiia > Parachlamydiales > Parachlamydiaceae > Neochlamydia > Neochlamydia sp. S13. The sequence continues at coordinate 217,330 of NZ_AP017978.1, forward strand.
AATCCGGGATAAAAAAACAAGTGGTTATTTTTGTGGTCAAAATATAATATTTCTTCAGCTAGTGACTAAAAAATTTTGCATTCCCGTCTCCTTTGCCTTTTATTCTCCCGATCCCGTACTCACAAGATGGCAACAGGAAGTGAGGAAGCTAAAAAAGTTGGGAATTTTAAAAAAAGACCGTCCCAAAGAGCCTAAAAGGTCATTAGAATATCCAAAAAAGTATACATTAGCTTTACAATTACTTAAAAATTTTGCTTGTGAATTTCCTGCTTTTAAGGTCACTTGTGTACTGGCTGATGCTCTTTACGGCAACGGCTTGTTTGTAGATGGAGTAGAAGGTATTTGGCCTGGAGTGCAAATCATTACTCAGCTTAGAAAGAATCAAAAAGTCATGCGGGGTAAAAAATCTCTCTCGTGCCAAGAATTCTTTGAAGCCTACAAAGGCTGGAATCAGGAAATTTTCATTCGCGGTGATAAAAAAAATGTGGTGCAAGCCGGGGGAGCAAGATTGTATGTTCCTTCTCACCACAAAAAACGATTTGTAATAGCCCTTAAATATGAGGGCGAAAATGAGTATCGCTATCTTATGGCTGCAAATCTTTCATGGAATATGAAAGATGTGATGCAAGGATATACTTTAAGATGGTTAGTAGAGGTTTTTATTGAGGATTGGAGTAGTCATTGTGGGTTTTGCAGTTTGGCCAAACAGTGCGGCGTTGAGGGATCAGAGCGACCTTTGATTCTAAGCCTGCTGTTTGACCACTGCTTTCTTTTTCATTTGTCTCAAACAAATTTCATTAAGAACAAACTCCCTTTAGCAACCTTGGGGAGCCTAGTAGAAAAGTCTAGAGTGGATGCTTTATGTCAAGTTATAAGAGAAATTGTTGAGCATGAAAATTCAAAAGAACTCTTCCGTGATTTCGAAAAGACGCTAGATGAAATCTTTGTTTTAAGGCCTTCTCGTAAACATTTAAATGCAGTACAAGAAAATGTAACTTTTGAGTCATCAAGAAAAGTTGCCTAACTGTCAAGAATAAAAAAGTATATCATCGAGTAAGAAGTCAAATTTGATTTCCTTGTATTTTTCCTTACGATCTACATCTTTGCAGTAGACAATCTTTGTTTTATCGGGATGAAGTGTCAAACCACATTTTTCCATTCGCTTTTCAAGCATATGTAGGATTTGTTTTGCTTCTTGTTCCGTCTTACAATGTACTAGTGCATCATCGGCGTATCTACACCATGGTATGTCAGGATAATCCCTTGTCATCCATGCGTCAAATACATAATGAAGAAATAGATTCGCAAGCACGGGGCTGATTACTCCCCCTTGAGGTGTACCCTTCGTTCTTTGAACAAGGGTTCCATTTTCTAGTTGGAGTGGTGCTTTCAGCCATCTTTCGATATACAAAATAACCCATTTGTTATCTGTATGTTTTCTTACTGCTTTCATTAGAAGGTCATGGTCTATATTGTCAAATAGACCTTTGATATCAAATTCCAGCACCCAATCGTATTTCCAACATCTTTGCCTAGTGATCCCTACAGCATCCAAAGCTGATTTATTCGGCCTATATCCATAGGAATTTTGATGAAAATGGGGCTCTACTGTTGGTTCAAACATCAGCTTTACAATCATTTGAGCTATTCTATCACTTACCGTAGGTATTCCCAAGATTCTTTCTCCACCACTTTTCTTTGGTATTGAAACCGCTTTTACAGGCGGTGGAAAATAGCTTCCCGAGGACATTCGGTTCCAGATTTTATAAAGATTGCTTTTAAGGTTTCGATCGAAATCTTCTAGCGTTTGCTGATCTATGCCAGCTGCTCCTGCGTTTGCTTTTACAAGTTTATAGGCCTCCATAACAAGTGTTTTAGAAATAATAAAAGGTTTTGTTTCACTCACGATTTCCTCCTAGAAATCTAGTTGAATAATGAATGTTACTACTTAATCCAACCTCTTTGCTTCAGCCGCATTACCAGCCTTCTTCGCTACTACAGGTTGTTCCGCCCCAGTTTTTGGCATCGGTACTCTCATTCTTATGATTTTTTGTCATTTGAATTTCTCCCTTATCATCCAAGCGACTGGTTCCCGCAGTTCCGTACAAACGCCCAAATCAGACTCACGCCATCTATACGCCGGATGCCATCTACACAGTAATCAGGTATCTTGTAGATTCTTTACAGGAGATAGAAGTGCCCCTGCTTTTGACATCAAATCTCTGGTTTACGACGCATCAACAATGGTTCAGTTTTATTCGTCTTTCTGATTCATACCTTCCAAGTTTTATCTCGACTTTTCCTTAATGCTCACCACCATTACTCTTAATAACAGCAGCTTAAGGTGGTTTGAAGCCCGTTCCTGAAAACCGACTTCGGAGGGTCTTCTCCATCATTTGTACAGCTTATGCACAAAGCTTTTAGTTCATGTTTAACTTCTTTGTGCGCCTGCGGCGCACCCTCGATCGTCCAACGACTTCCTGCAGCTTTGACCATATCTTGTAAAGTAACATTATTGGGACAACAAGCTATATAATAAGCTACATCGCGAGGGTCTTTCATGTTACGCCTTAATAAAAGCCAACGTGTCCACCCTTCAGGGCTATCTGAATTGACTTCTAGACGATACCAATGATAATAACGTTCGCCTTTCGCTCCTTTTCCTGCCGATAAACTCTGCCAATCTTTTGGCTTAATTTTTGCAAGAAAGTGGCTGACTGGACTTCGATCAAAGTCTACGCTCACATGGTAATTAGAGGGTACAGCTAATATATAAGGGCAGCATTCTTTCTCTAGATAAGCTCTTAAAGGATAAACTCCATATACCTCGTCTCCCACTACCCATGAGGGCCTGATCCCATGGCCGAAAGCTCGCTGTAGCATCAACATGGCTAATTGTATTTTCGTTTTGAATTTAACTTCTTTAGGTATACCAGCTCTTGCTCTACGTTCTTCATCTAAAAACCATTCTTCAGGGATATATAGCTCTCGATCAATTAGTACGTGGCCTTGGTTAGTTGCATAGGAAAGGAAAACCCCTACTTGGCAATTTTCAATTCTTCCTGCTGTTCCACTATATTGTCTTGCCACTCCTACTGAATGCTTACCTTTCTTTAAAAAACCCGTCTCATCTATAGCTAGTATATCGCCTTCTTTATCTTTCAACACTTTCATTTGCAACCTATCTCTGATGGCATCTGCTTGCCATAAACCACGGCGTAGTAGATGTTGAAAAGCATACGGGGTTTGTAAGCCGGCCTCTTCTGCCAATTGCCAGGTATTTTTACGTTCTGCTTTGCTCATTAACCCCCATGTATATTGCAAAGCTACTTGTCTAGCTTCTTCTCGGCTAAAAAAAGGCCTTAAAAATAGAGCTAGCTCTTCTTTTTTTTGTTTTATAGTTTGGTTTATTGCTTTCAATTCCATACCTTACCTCCCTACTTAACAAATAAAATAGCATACTATATTTTTTATTACCCCTGTAGTACTAAGCCTGCTATAGTAAAATATCCTACCCTTTTGGATTTACCTGCACCAACACTTAAAGGCTATACCCCGCACACCTCAATTGCCGAAAAGTTTGAATCCATCATTCGTTTAGGATTTGCTAACACCCGCATGAAAGACTTTTATGACATCTGGCTATTGATTCAACAATTCGATTTTGAGCGCGACGAACTGAAGCTCATCATTCAGCAAATTATCAAGAATCGTGGCACGATTGTTAAAAGCTCTCCCATAGCATTTGAGGAAGCCTTTTATAATCATTCACTAAAGCAAGATCAATGGAAAGCCTTTCTGAGAGATATTTCTCATAAAGTTATACCTTTAGAACAAGTTATCCTTGATTTAAGAAATTTTTTCAGTGACCTTATCTTTTAGAATAGGAATACTATAAATATACACTACATGCAATTGAGTTAATGTGTTAAATCTCTTCTTAGTGATCTTCAGCAACCGTCGCTGGACCCTAGCTTTTTTAAACAAAATGTAGGCTTATAAGCTTACGGAAAACATCCTAAACATCCTAAACATCTTTTTAACTCTATTTACATCTAACGCATTAGTTACAAAGGTTGGCAATAAATATTTTTTGTTCAACGGTAATGTAATTAGTTGCTTAGCTTAAAGTCAGCCATTTTATATTCTCTTCTGTTTTTTCCTTTGATAAAATATAATATGCCACTTTAGCTTCTCATACGTTTCGATTATGCTATTGATTAACATTTGTACAAACGTGAGTATTGCTGATAGACATTAAGAGGTAAAAATATGAATACTAGAAAAGCTTTTTCTCAAGCCCGGAGCGAGCTAACTACAATCGTCAATCATGTAGCTTTTTGCCATGATCGATATATTTTAACTCGTAATGGTAAAGATTTGGCTGCTATAGTGCCTATCGAAGATCTAGAAATGCTAGAGGCAATAGAAGATGAGCGTGATATCGAGGTAGCGCGACGTGTAGACGAAGATATCAAAAAGCATGGCACAGTCAAATGGAAAGAGATTAAAAGAGATTTTGGATTGTGATTTACGAGATTGAATTGAGTCGTATTGCACATAAAAGCATGGCTAAAATCCCCAAAAAAGAGCTTAATCGCATTCGGAGTAGGCTTGAAGCTCTCTCATTAGATCCCGTCCGGAATATCTAAAAAAGATTCGAGGGGACGATATATAGAATTCGGAACGGAAATTATCACATTCTCTATAGAATATTTGATACCAAGCTTTACGTTTTAATAGTAGACATAGATCATAGGAAAGATATCTATAAAAAATTTTAAATATCTATTGATTTGTGGATGATCTGCTATCGCTTGTGAAACTACTTTTTTACTAACTATTATTCAAGGGATAATTGCCCCTTGGATGAATGCATCTAAATTTCCGAGACAATTTGCAAAGCCTGGCGACAAATATTTTTTCCTTGATCAAAGGTAATGCAATCAGCAGCTTGGCTTAGCGGCACCCATTGTACAGCTTTAATCTCTTCTTCCATTCTCTTTACTTCCCCTGCTACCTGGGCAATATAGTAAATAACAGTCTTATGAATGAGTACACCTTCAAATTTGAAGTAAAAGCTTTCTTCAAAAGTTTGATCAGATAGAAGCTTGCAAACCTTTAAACCGGTTTCTTCAAACAACTCTCTTTGAGCTGCTTCCCAAGCACTTTCTTGGGAATCAGGATGACCTTTAGGAAAACCCCAATGTCCCGCGTGCGATTGGACAAGCAGGACATGCCAGCCATCTTCAAGCTGAGCTAGAGGAACAATGCCGTAGGAATATTCTTTCTTCGTAGCCATCAGGGATGGTAAGCTCCTAGCACGATAGTGGCGTTATGACCGCCAAAGCCAAATGTATTGGAGATAGCAATGTTAATATCCTTTTTTTCCGCTACTGTCGGTATATGAAATTCTAAATCGGGTTCAGGATCTTCCAAGTTTATACTCGGATGAACCCATCCTGATTCAATCGCTTTGGCTGTAACGACAGCTTCCATAGCTCCTGCAGCCCCTAAGCAATGTCCAATCATCGATTTGGTCGAATTCATGATGATTGAGCTAGGTTCTTTGAAAACTTTTTTTAAAGCACGCACTTCCGCCATATCGCCTGCAGGAGTCGAAGTACCATGAGCATTAATATAATCCACTTCCTCAGCTTTTATGTCTGCATCCGCTAAAGCATTACGTACGCATAAAGCTACCCCTTCACTATCAGCGCGAGGCTCGGTAATGTGATAGGCATCACATGACATACCCCCTCCTAAATACTCCGCTATGATTGGAGCTCCTCGGGCTAAAGCATGCTCCAAACTTTCAATAATAAAAGTTCCTGCGCCCTCTCCCATTAAGAAACCATCACGACCTCGATCCCAGGGACGAGAGGCTTTTTCTGGTTCATCATTACGCTGGGACAAGGCTTTGCATGAGCAAAAGCCCGATAAGCCCATCGGGATAATAGGAGCTTCAGAACCGCCACAGATCATTAAATCTGCCTCACCTTTGCGAATATGGTTAGCTGCTGCAATGATCGCATTATTTCCCGTAGCACAGGCTGTCGAAACAGAATAATTAGGTCCCATAAAGCCTATATCCATGGCAAGCATAGCTCCACCCATGTTGGTAAGAATATAGGGCACAAAGAAAGGACTGACCCATCGCTGGCCTTTTTGTATGAGCGTCTGAACGCCTTGACAGTAGACATCCATTCCCCCATACCAGAGCCTATAACGACACCACAACGCTCTTTATTAAGCTTTGCTATAACCTCAGGACTAAGCTGACTTGCTTCCAAAGCTTTTTTTCCTGCCACTAATGCATAAGCAATATTTTTATCAATGCGACGTGCTTGCTTTTTATCAATATAGTCACCAGATTCAAAATTCTTAATTGAGGCAGCTATGCGAGTAGGATAGTCTTCACAAGGAAAACTTGTAATCAAGGAAGCTCCACTTTTGCCGTCCAATAAAGATTGGAAATAATCATCTACCTCGTTACCAAAACAAGAGACGATACCCATACCAGTAATAACAATACGTTTTTTCTTCATGAAATGACTTAAACCTTCTAATTTTCCTTCACGTTAATGTGAAGATCCACAATTTTTGCTTGTTGCCATAGCTGCTCCAGTGCATATCTTTCTCGTAATTCTGGAATAAAAAGATGAATGATGATTTCCCCATAATCCATCACTAACCAATCAGGAGCTTTAATCCCCTCAATATGGAGAAGTTCATCCCCTCCTAGGGTCATCACCTCTTCGATTGTTTTTGCTATGGATTTAACATGACGATCAATATTCCCTTCAGCGATCACATAGAAATCGGTCATCGTAGAAAAATCGCGAACATCTAAAGCGAGTATGTTAAAACCCTTTTTATCATAAATAGTTTGAGCGATTAAATCTAAGTTTTTTAAAACAGTTTTTGACATATTCTTTTAAGTTTTTATTTTTGTCCTGGCCTAGAAGAATATAAATGATTTTGATATATGTAGTCTATCACTTTCGCAGGGACCAAATGGCCAATATACAATCCTTGTGAAACTCTTTCACGTATGCGGCTCGCGCTGATTTCCATTACGTAGGTAGAAGTCATTCCCGTTTGGAGAGCTGCGCAAATCTCTGGATCTCCTTCCCAAATAATAGGTTGTTCTGAAGCATACCGTCGGCAGATAAAAGGTGTAGCTAACGTAAGAATCTCTTTAGCCTCCTTCCAATGAACAAAGCTAAAGGCAGTATCTTCACCCATAATTAAGTAAAATTTACTTGGATATGCTTCTTTTTTTTCCTCCTTAATAATTTCACGTAAAGTATCAATAGTATAAGAGGGTCCGGGACGCTCCAATTCATAAGGAATGATGCCAAAATAGGGAAGTTCCTGCAGAGCAATTTCTAGCATTTTGAGACGGTGATAAGCCAAAGTAGGTTCTGCGCCTAACTTGTCAGGATTGACTAACGCCGGGCAAAACCATATTTCATCGAGTTGATGAGCTTCCATAATTTCTATAGCAGTATTTAAATGTCCAAAATGAATAGGATCAAAAGTACCACCATATATTCCTACATGCTTATGAATACGCATTTAAAGCTTACGTCCCATGGTTAATTTTGTAATATTAAAAGAGTTAAGGGTTTCCCTTTATCAGCGTTTTATTCCTATAGTATGTTTATGAGCTTGGCAAAGAAATAAATTTAATTTCTCCTTCTAGTTTTATCTGGCCAAACGCCCACACGCTCTAAAAAAGTATAAAAGTATGCCTTTTCCCATCAAGCCTTTTTAATATAACTATTAACATACGACCTCAAATTTTAAAATTATTTTATTTTTCATAGCAAAAAACGTTTTATTTTACCCTCTTGCCTGGGTATTAAAGTGCTAAATCATTTTGATGTTGCTAAAAGTCACCAAAACCTGTTGGCTATTGACGGAAACATATCGGCGTAACTGTTAAGATCTCTTATCGCTATTAAAAAATTTGTATACTTGTACAAGGCAATTCGCTGTAGGCTTTTTACTCTTTTTCCTTACTCTTATCAGGCCAATCGCTGTATTCTTACATTAAAAAGATAATGATACGCTTTTGAGCTGCTCTTTATGCAATCGCCTGCTATATAAAAGCCCCTTCTTAAGTAGTGAGATAGCTTTTAGAGGGTTGGGTATGGAGGCTTAGTTTTTTAAAGCGTATGATAAAATGAACAAACATTAATTTAAATAATTGGCCATTGATTTTGACGGCACATGGCCTTTAAGCGTCGATCTGGGTTGACGCCCACAGGATTTCCAACTGCGTAAAGAAGGGGTAAATCTAAATAGCTATCTGTGTAAGCAGTCACATTAGCTTTAACGATTTGCAATTCTTTTAAAAGTAGCTCGAGAGCTTGAGCTTTTTGAGGACCTTCCATTACCTGGGTAATATGAGTAAAATCACCCTCTTCATTTTTTTGATAAATCGTAGAACTCCATCTATCAACGCCTAGCCTCAACGCCACTTTTTCCACTAAAAAATTTGGTGAACTAGAAAATATGGCAGTATATGATCCTTCATTTTTAGCTTCTAATAGCTTTGAAAAGACGGGATGATAGATAAGCTTGTCCAGTTGCTGTGATAAAAATTTGGTGGCATGCTCATTAACAAGGGCTACGGAAAGGCCATAAAAAAAGCATTGAAAAGTAGATTCATGCAAGTTTTTTAGGCTAATGAGTCCAAGCTTAAACCTTAAATATAGGAAAGATAGACGGATCATTCGGTGAAAAGAAAGGACCTTTTCACGAAAAAGATAGATGCCAAAAAAGAGACTGCAATTTTTGCGAAGAAGTGTATGGTCGAGATCAAAAACAACTAGGCTATTTTTTCTTTTGGAATTGCACAATTTTGTTTTCAATTTCTTGAATGCCTTGGTTGATTTTTTCTAAGCGCTCTTTTTCAGACTTTATCAACTCGTTATTATTCATGGCTTTCTCAAAATCTAAACCTGAAACTCCTCCAGCTTTGCGCAAAGACTCTAGCTGTACTTTTATCGCTTGTCTACGTTCTTTTCTTTGTTTTAGAACCTCACGAAGTTGCTCAATAGATTGACGATCATCCTCGGACAATGAAAGTAAAGCTTGTTCCTCTTTATCTGAAAGAACATCGGTGATTAAGCTACGTAAAGATTTATAAAGGCGCTCTACCTCTTGCTTTTCAAATTTATTAAAAGAAGAATTCTGTATTTTCTGAGCAAGCTCATCTCTAGCTGCTGCTAGCTCTTGAGCTTCTAAAGAACGAGCATTATTGCCAAGCTGTTCGATTTCATTTTTTACTTCTTCTATTTTAGCTTTACGTTGCCTTTCTTTTTCTTGCTCATGTTGAAGGCGCACTTGCTCGTGTGCTTTCTGTTTTTCTAAAATCTGATCTTTTACGCCAAACATTTCGCTTCTTAGAGCTTTGATTTCATCTCTTCCCAGTTCAACATTTCTCATAAACTTAGAAATCTCATCTAAATGCTTATAAGCTTGATCATCCGATAATCCTGAAGACTCATATTGCTTTTTAAGCTCATGTATTTTGGCTTGGACCAGATAAAAATTTTGCTTAAAAGTAGCTTTTAGCTGGGCGCGTTCTTTTTTGCGTTCTTTTTCGGCTAATTTGATTTTATCCCAACATTCGCTAAGACGCATTCTCGTGTGGGTAAAGGCATGTGTGTTAAGGGTTAAAACCTTAGCAATTCCTTGCAGGTCTTTAATTTCTTCTCTTAATGCAAATAAAGAATCATCAAAGTTACCTTTAAAGCTATCTTCAATAAATGCTTCCACATCATCGCTAAATGTTTGGCTTACCTCTTTGATAAGCTCTTTCCTTAAAGGAAAAACTTGATCGCCTATTTCAGAAAGCCTTTGGAAAAACTTATTTTTTTGTCTTATACGCATGTCCGTTTTAATAAGTTCTTTGCGTAATGCATTCACGCGAGAAGCTTGCACATTAAGCAAATTAAGTCTTTTTTGAGTGTCTTGATAAAATAGCGCTTTTACAGAAAGCCTTGTGGGGATAGGACCTAAGTCAGGATTGGCAATTTTAGTGACTTGCTCTTCAAACAGCTTTATATCGTTTTCTAAAGCTACGATTGCTATTTCAATTTGTTCGGCTGCAAAAGAGCTTTGTTCATCCAACATCTCTTTTAGACGGCGGGCTTCTTTGGAAAGCTCGCTATATTTTGTCCACAACTGGGTACGTACAAGGGGAGAGAGGTTTTCTTTAAAGAGTTGCAAGCAAATATTGCGCACTTCCCAAAAGGCTTTGAAATGAGGGGCCCCGCTTTGGGCTAAAGAGCTTTCCATAAAATCTAAAGCATATTTAACCTTAGCGTCTACTTGAAGTAAATTTTCCATCTCTTGCATAAACTCATCGAGATGGGGATTATGCTTTTTTTCTACCACAGGCTCTTCACTAATTTCTTGCTCTGCCTCTTCTAAAGAAGGGGTTGGTAGGCATAGTTCTTCGCCTTCTGGATTAACCGAGGATAGGAATTTCTCATCTTGATGAGGTGTCGTTTCTTGTATATTTTGATTTTTACTTTCTAAGTCGCTCATGGAAATTCTTAAAGATATATGTTTAATGGAATTTTAGAGCAAAATCATAGCTGATTTACCCTTTTCGGTAAAGCTCTTTAAAAAACAATAATAATTAGCAGCTTTCGAAATCTTTAGAAATAAGGTCGGCAATCATTTGCGTATCATATAAATCCATATCAATCCAGTTAAACAAAGGTTCTTTGCCAAACCAGGTATGCTGACGTTTGGCATAGTTTCTAGAAGCTCGTTTAAATGTCTCGACAAACTGAAGATAATCATCGGGCCTTTTAGCGGTTGCTAAATAAGCAATAGCTTGCTTATAGCCTATCGCTTGGGCTGCAGAGGAATTAGCTAAAAGACCTTTTTTAATAAACCTTGCACTTCTTCTAGCAAGCCATCTTCAATCATTTGATCGCAACGGTTTTCAATACGATGATATAAATGAGGCCTAGGTCGAAATAAAAACCAGCAACGAAAGTCATAATTTTGAAGCTTATGACGCCCCTTCCACGATAACTTGCTAACTTTTTCTCCAGTTAAAGTAATGATTTCCAAAGCACGCACAATCTTTTGCTTATCATTTTTTGTAATCCCACTGGCGTAATGTAGGTCTAGCTGTTGAAGGCGAGCATACAAGGCATCAGGACCTAGCCTATCATATTCTTCTTCTAAAGCTTGTCTAATTTCAGGAATAGAGGGAGGCCCCAGTGGAGGACCATAGAGCAAAGAATGAATATAAAAGCCCGCACCGCCTACTACAATAGGTACTTTGTCTCTATTGTGTATGCGCTGAAAAGCTTGACGTGCTTCGTAGCAAAAATCTACTACATTGAAAGAATCTGTCAAATGACAAATATCAATAAGGTGATGAGAAATCTGCTGCCGCTCTTCAATGGTAGGCTTAGCTGTGCCAATATCCATTCCTTTGTAGACTTGCATGGAGTCCGCCGAAACGATTTCTCCCTGGATCTTCCTTGCCAGTTGGAGGGCAAAATGAGACTTGCCGCAGCCAGTAGGGCCAGCAATGATGATCACGCGCTTTTTATTTTGAGGAAGAGCAGTAGGGAGCCGCTTCTGAGCTTCAATAGCGAAATTTATAAAGATTTGTTCTATCTCTTCTTTTTCTAATGTTCCACAGGCCACTATCAAATACCTAAACTTGGTCAAAGCATTGTTTTTATTGTTATTAGATTTAACCCTTTTATTCAAAGTGTTAATTTTTAACCTATCTCTTAAATGGTAAAATTAAACATACAAAACACCTTTTAAATAATTTCTTCCTCTGATAATAAAAGCTAAAAAGCTCTCATAGTATTCAGAGAAGATAGCTGACCACTTCAAAGTCTCGTCATCTTGCTTATTATTTAATTAAAATATTCTTGCTTCCACTAAGAAGTAATCAAGTAGTACTTATGGCTCTCTTCAATTTTATACCTACCTATTTGAGTTATTTTCCAGCTTAAATTCAATCATCTATTCATCTTAAAAAACATCACAAGCTTTCTAAAATATAGTTTCTAGCCTTTTAAGATCATCATGCTTTTTTTCTTTTTTATATGAAGTAATTTTTTAAGACCTTTAGGAGGAGCTAATTTTTTCTTAAACACTTTTTCATTTATGGCTTCTTTCCAAAAACTGAGCTTTTACTTCTACAGGGTGCTTAATTAGCACTTTTTATTCTTTCCTTTAGGCCAATACATTTTGCAATTGCAGATGGCTTTTTATAAAAGCAAAGGCTGAATGGTCTAAATGATCTATACTACTTTCTTCTAGCTTCTTTTGGACGGTACCATCAACCGCAGGCACTTACTTCCTGGCTAGCATAGCAGATTCAAGCGTTGAAGCCATAAGAACATCTGTTAAAAGCCTGTTATCTCATGTGCAATGAAACTTAATTAAGGATTAAAGGTCAAAAGACCCAACAGGAATCACTTTGTTTGAGGCTTGCATAAGAAGCCTAGGCTTGGATCATTTTTTTTAGATGCACTTCATCAGCAATGACCTTATACCGTTCAAAGAAACTACGTCTGTAGAGTCTAAAGAAGAAAACACCTTTCTGAGGGCTCTTTTCTACTAAAAAGAGATTCTTATTAGGTTACGATTACATAAAAAGCTGCTTGAAAGCGTATGATTAAAAAGAAAAAAGATTAAGTAAGAGAAAAAGCAATATTTTCTAAATATTTAATCCTTAATAAAAATTACTCAATAATTTCAACCCTAACGCGACGTCCAAGCCGAGCACAAATCATCATGGATATAGTACGTAGGGCTTTAATAGTATTTCCTTTCCTTCCTACAACTTTACCAATATCGTGAGGATTAACCCGCACTTCCACAATCATTCCTCGTTCCCCTTCATAGCAATTAACGTTGACATCATTAGGGGCGTCTACTAAATTTTTTACAATATATTCAACAAATTCTTTCATAGCTCTACAAATGTTTTTTATAGTTTTACAAGCTAGCATTTTTAGCATCAGAAAGAATTTAACTCAAGAAGTATCCAATTAAAGCGCTTATTCTACTCGTCAAAACGTAACGAGAAAAATAAATCTAAAAAGTTGTCTTTTCCCTTAATCAAAAATCAACCAAGTAATTTTTTTTTAATCCTACACTATTTTTTTCCTAGAATTTTGTCGGTCGGCATGATAGAGCAATTTACCTTTTGAGCTCTCAATTACTTCTTCAGCAGCTAAGACATTTAAAGAGCAGGGCTTTTTATGTAGGCGAGCGCAGGGATACGTAAATCTACAACTAGAGGTTTAAATTTTAATAATTTTTCTACCCCCCCTCCTTCTGCATCTTCCATATGGTATTTTAATAAAGGGCGTAGTTGCAGATAATTGGCTAATTCTTGTCGATAATTGTCTACACTCAACCGCAATATATGCGAGGCTATCCCTTTGACAAGCTTTCCTGCCTGATCTGTTTTTTCCACCTGTTCATCAAGGATAGCCACAATTTGCCTTTTACCTTTGCTATCTGCAAAAGCCTGGGAGACATCAACACGAGATAGATAAGAATATTCGAGCAACAATGGGTTGAAAGCAGATCAATAGATAAAGGCAAGCTTGCATTTAATTTCTTGGAGAGGTTTTCCCCAACTCAAAGGTAAAGCATCTGTTATTCCTAAGTATATTTCTGGTAGCTTTTTAGGAGTAAAAAAAGGCTTAAAGGGAAAAGTCACACCTTCCCGATCAATCACAGTGTTATGATAATCTAACAAATAAGCAAAAGGCTTCCTTAACTCGTAATCAACATAAATAGTTCCTGGAAGAAGTTTTTTTTACATAGGCATGGGTAATCAAAGGAGAATTTAAAAGTTTTTGTTGAGCTGCTTGGGTATTAAAGCGAAAGATATTGGTTGGCTGATCAATCGATAAGTTAAGAAGCTCTGCAAGATAAGCTGTTTTCAGAGGTTCTTTATCAG